>NZ_JANSIK010000013.1:0-40002 GCF_047462035.1 Synechococcus sp. R5-15
GCTTGAGCCAGTCATCGACGATGTCGAACCATCCTCGCTCCTGACGCACGCGCCCTACCGCTATGGTCATAGGACGTCTCTCCAGAACAATGACGACGAATAAAGTGCAATACAGCAGCGCCCACAACAGTTCTGAGCAGCACTGTCCTTCCATCTTACGAAAAATCAATAAGTTGCAACATAACCTCAAGATGAGGCGCTGCATCAGCTCATCCGGCGCAGGGATCCCTTGTGTTTTAGGATGGGAAGGGTTTTGGCTGAGGGCAACTGAGCCGGGATCCGTTCACGGCGGCGGAGCGGAGCCCACAACACCAGGGAGGGCAGCGTGGTTCAAGCCAAGATTTTGTTCGCAGCGGCAGAGGCAGCACCTTTGGCCAAGGTGGGGGGCATGGCGGATGTGGTGGGATCCCTGCCTGTCGTTTTGCGCAAGCTGGGTCAGGATGTCCGCATCATCATGCCTCTGTATGGCTTTCTCTGGGACAAGTTCGGCCAGGAACCGGGGCAATACCCCCGCTCGAAAGATCCCATCTGGTCTAAACAGGTCATGGGTCAGGTGGCCGATATTTACGAAAGCGTTTTGCCCGGCACCGATGTGCCCCTCTACTTGGTCAGCCACTACTGCTTTGCTCCCCACCGCATCTACTACGGCGAGGACGAGTTCTGGCGCTTCACCTTTTTTGCCAACGCCGTAGCCGAATTTGCCTGGACTTACTACCCCTGGAAACCCAACATCATCCACTGCCACGATTGGCACACCGGCATGATCCCGGCCTGGATGCACCAAGCTCCCGATATTGGCACGGTGTTCACCATCCACAACCTGGCCTACCAAGGGCCCTGGCGCTGGCAACTGGAGCGCATGACCTGGCTGCCCTGGTATTTTTCTGCCCACAACACCATGGCTGCCGGGATCCTCTACGCCGACCAAGTGAACACCGTCTCGCCCACCTATGCGATGGAAATTCGCACCCCTCTGCATGGGGAAGGACTGCAGGACTTGTTGGCCTGGAAAGGGGAACGGTTGCGAGGAATTTTGAATGGGATCGACATCGATAGGTTTGATCCCCGCACCGACCCAGACCTAGAGGCCAATTTCAGCATCGATGATCTCAGCGGGCGGGCGACCAACAAAGCCACGCTACAGGCCAAGTTGGGCTTGACCGTTAACCCAGATACCTTCCTGATGGGCATGGTGGCCCGTTTGGTGGAGCAAAAAGGGATCGACTTGCTCATCCAAGCCCTGGATCGCTTCCTGGACTACAGCGACGCGCAATTCGTTTTGCTGGGAGGCAGCGGCGAAGCCTACTACGAAGGGCGGATCCGGGAGATGGCCGAGCGGCACCCGGGCAAAATGGCCTACCAAAAAGGCTACCAACCCAAGCTGGCCCAGTTGATCTACGGGGGGGCAGATGCGTTTTTGATGCCCAGCCGCTTTGAGCCCTGCGGCATCAGCCAGATGATCGCCATGCGCTATGGGTGTGTGCCCATCGTCCGCCGCACGGGAGGGCTGGTGGATACCGTCAGCCACCACATCCCCAGCAAGGGGATCGGCACCGGCTACTGCTTTGACCGCTACGAAGCCCTGGACTTCTACACCTGTCTGGCGCGGGCTTGGGAAGCCTTCCAGCACAAAGAAACTTGGCAAGCGCTGCAGAAGCGGGGCATGGCCAGCGATTTCAGTTGGCACCGCTCGGCGCTGGAATACCTGCGCATGTATGAGCTGATTCTCAACCTACCGCTGCTGCCGGAAAAGCCTCCAGAGCCACCCAACTCGCCCAGCTCCTCTCCGCCCAAGCTCAAGAAGCCCATCTCCTCCCAGCCTCGCTCCAAAGGGATCCCTGAGCTGCAGCAAAGACCCGAGGAGTAGGGTAAAGTGGAACGGGTCAAGAGAGGTTTTGGGGGTTACCCGCACATGATTGGACGACGTCCTACTGTTGCTTCCCAAGGCTGTCGCCAGGACGCCATCGCACAGGGGCTCAGCCTTCTGCGCCGTTCTTGGGCGCGGTTGGTTTTCGGCGTACTGCTCGGCCTTGTCCTGGGCATGGGCTCCACCTTCTGGGCCACTGCTCAGCAGCTCCCCACCGGGCAACAGCTTATTCCCAATCCGCAGCAGTTTCGCGCCCTAGAGCAGCCCAGCAGCGCCCTCAGCGCATTGCGAGCCGAACAACTGGCCGCCGAAGCCAATGCCGCCATCCAAGCGCAAAACTACGACCAGGCTGTCGAGCTGCTGCAGCAGGTGTTCAACGCCTACAACCAGCGCTCCAACTACCACCAAGATCTCTCCCGCGCCTTCGCCGGGATCCAAAACCGCATCTCCGAAGAACAGCGGGAGCTGGCCCGTGTTGCCGCCCAAGCCCGGGATCAAGCCGCCTACGATTTGGCCGTGGTCTATCGCGCCGCCGGGCGACCGGAAGAGGCTGTGGGCTGGCTGATCCAGGTCATCAACAGCCAGGGCCCAACCCGCGAGCTGGGCACCCAAGCCTATCAGCAGCTCTTGGAAATCGGCTTTGTCAGCACCCCCTTTCCCAGTTAGAGCTGCTCTTCCAGATTGCGATAGAAAGCCAGCGCCGTTTGCCCATAGGTTCGTTGGTCAAAGCGCAGCAGGGATCCCACCTGGTCTGGTAGCTTCTGGCCGCTGCGATGCTCGACGATCAAGGTTCCGCCTGGCTTGAGCAAGGGCGGGATCAGGGGCAGGAGCGGGGCGTACAGACCGGCCTCGTAGGGAGGAGCAAAGTACACGTAATCAAATGGCTCCAAGTTCAGGCCGCGGCTGAGCAGCTTGCGGGCATCTCCCTGAATGACCTGGAAAGATTGCCCCAGCTGCGCCACCTTGGCCCAGTTGGCTCGGATGATGCGGCAGGCAGGGGCGGCAATCTCGATCCCGGCCACAAAAGCGGCCCCCTGACACAGAGCTTCTGCTCCCACCGTACCGGCCCCACAGCACAGATCCAGCCAGCGACAGCCTTCCACCTGCCCTTGCAAGATGTTGAACAAGGCCTGCCTCACCCGGCCAGGTGTGGGTCGAGTGCCCAAGCCAGCGGGAGTTTGCAGCGCTCGTTTGCCGCTGATGCGCAGGCTCATGGGATCCCTTCAGGGGCTAAGCATGGCCGGCAACTGGCCGGTCAACCCACTGCGCTGGGCGGCGCGATCTCGCTCCATCTGGATTTGCTCCACCAAAGGTTGGGGCAGTTGGGCGGAAGCTTGCAGGGCCTGATCGAAAAGGGGGACGGCCTCTCGGTCTTGCCCTTTGGAAACCAGAATTTGCGCCTTGAGGTAGTAAAGCTCGGGGTTGCTGCAAGAAGCAGCAATGGCTCGATCCACCGCCTCCAATGCCTCGTCAAAGCGCTGCATATCCCGGTAGGCCAGAGCTTGGCCGCGGTAGGACAGATAGTCAGGAGCTGCCATCCGAAACTGATTCAGAGCCTTCTCCCGGTAGGTCAGCAGCAAATCCATGTAGCCGTTGAGCAGATTGAGCTCCGGATCGCTGCTGTCCACTGCTTGGGCGGCCCGGATGGAGGCAAACAATTGATTGAGGGTGGGCAGAGCTTTGGGCAAACCGATGACCACCCCATCTCGCACCACTATGTTGGCTGCCTCTAGCCCGTAGCCCACACCCTCATAAAGGTTGCCCCGCAAGGGATCCGTCTTTTTCAGCTCGGCAGCCACCTGTCGGGTTTGGGTAGCCAACCGGGCAAATGCTTCCAGGTCTCCCTCCTGATAAGCCAGCGCCGCCAACAGGGCATAGACCATCGGCTCTTCGGGGGAGGCCTTCTTGGCCATTTCCAGTTTTTCCCGGCTCTGGCTGTAGCGGCCTGCACAGAAGAACTCTTCAAAAGCTGCCGCCACCTCCGGCCTGATGGGGCGGGCATTGTCCCCGCTGCGGAAGGGATCCTGCGCCCAAACGGGCAGAGCGGATCCCCACACCCAACAAATCACCCCCAGCAGTTTGCCCAGCCTGCTCATTTTGCCGATACTCATCCCCAGTGCCTCAACTCCCACCCCCATCTAACCCTCTCTTCAGCGCAGCAGTTGGGCAATCGAAGCAATAGCGGCATCTTGAACCAACTCATTGGGCTCATAGGCCAGAAGATCGTGCAAGGGACCCAAGGCGCGCGGATCCCCAATTTGGCCGAGGGCACGGGCCGCCGCCTCCCGCACCACCGGCTCATCGTCCGCAAGCTTGGTCAGCAAAGCCGGCACCGCCTCCACCACCCGCATTTGCCCCAACCGGTAAATGGTTTGCAGTTGAGCCTCAAGAGGGGTTGCTGGGAGAGCAAAGCTGTACACAGAAATACCCGCAGAACCGTCGTAGGAATAGCCGCCGTGCGCCATCGAGATAGCCGAGAGAGCCTGCAACGCCTCTAGGGCACGAGATCGCTCTGCCCCGCTCATCTGGGGCAATTGAGCCACCAGATCATCAAAAGCTTGCTGCACAGGATCGACAGCCGCAACCTGTTGGGCAATGCGAGTTAATTGGCGATCCGCCTGCACCTGCTGCCAAGACTGGAACGCTGCCAGACCTGCCACTATCAAAGCCGCATCGGCCAGAATGGCCAGCAGCGCCATTCCTCCCCAAATCTTGCTGCGACGGCTGAGCCTTCGCATTTGCTTATCCACATAGACAAAGGCTTGGTGCTGCCGTTCCCAAAAGTCGGGGGCCACCTGCAGAGTTTGAGCGCTCAGATCGGGAGACAGAAGGTTTTCCTCGCGGGCTACCTCTAGGCTCTGTAGCCTCTGATTCAAGCGAGAAAATTGTTTCGTCCAGAGCCAAGTAAACATCAGGTCACGTCCTCTCTGCAAACCTGCCATCGAGAACCAAGTCTTGCTGACACAACATTGTGCAGGACATTGTGCGGGAACATTATGCGGGCTGTGCTGGCGTTCAGTGTCAGGCAAGGTTGGCCCACTTTCCCCTGGGATCCCAGAGGGGGAGCTTATGCGACAGGATAACAAAAGCGTCAGCTCCCCACCACCGGTCTTTACCCTAGAATCGCAGGATGCTTCTCAGTGTAGAGAGGCCGACGAAGGACGCAGAGAGGTTGACCGCGCTTGTGTGAGTGCTATGCACCGCTTCGCAACCGAGAGAACTCAAAGGCTACCGCGTCCAGCTTCCCGACACCCGGCTGACCGCTTGATCCATTCTGCCGCTGCCTGAGGAGATGCCATGACCACTGCCCTCACTCCCCGTAAAAGCTGTTGCTGAGTCGGTTCTGGCATCAAGCTCTCTCAATGTCTAGATAACTAGTGGATAACTAGTGCTATCTAGTGTTGTACGCCCCTATCCCTGACCGCCTCTCGTTCCCCCAGAAGCGATATGTGAATCTCTGTAGCTGCGGCCCGTTGGGCATCACCTCAAGGTAAACGGAGAGGGTGGGATTCGAACCCACGGTGGCGTGAACCACGGCAGTTTTCAAGACTGCTTCCTTAAACCGCTCGGACACCTCTCCAAACTGCTGGGATCCCCAGACTTTATTCATTATTCATTTATGCTACGCAATGGGCTTCAGGCTGTGCAATCACCAGCCGACCACAACCTCCACAGACTTATCGGATCCCATTGGCAAAAGCCCCCCCTTCGACCGGGTAGGCAGCACCTATCTTGGCTTGAGCCAAGGCTGCCGGCCATCGAGGAGATACCAAACTTAACCAGAACTGGCCGGGATCCCCTTCTACACTGGCAGATAAGCCACCCCAGGAGGATATATGCCCACTCCACCCCCACCCGGCATTACTCCCAAGCAGATGAATCTGCTGCGAGCCGTCACTGCGATGGCCTGGTCTGATGGTGCGCTAGAGGCTGCGGAAGTAGAACTCATCGCCCAGCAACTCTCTCAGCATTTTGCTTCGGATCCCGACCAGCGGGCCAGCTTGGCGCAAGAGATCCGCCAGTACCTAGTGCAGCAAGTCCCGTTGGAGGAGGTGCTGTCGAAAATCGGCGATGAGGCCGAGAAGCGTCTCATCCTCAAGTTGGGCTACCTGGTGATTGCCGCCAGCGCTCGCAGCCCGGAGGAGCCCGTGGTGAATCTGGAAGAGCTGGATGCTTTTCGGCAGTTGGTGGAAAAGCTGCAACTGTCACCGGCAGTGGTGCAACAGGTCTCTCAAGAGGCAGAGGCTGAGCTGGGGGATCCCAGCATTGCGCCGATTGAAGTCTTGGTGCAGGGGTTTACCCACCACTGCCGCTAGAGACCTGAGTGGACGCCTGATGGTTGCGAATGGCCCGCTTGACCAAATTGAGGAAGGCAAAGGCCCGTTGGTCGGTGGGATCCAAGCGCATCACCGCTTGAAAGGCTGCTTCTGCCTGCTGTAGAACGGCCAGATCGATTTGGCCATCCTCATCGGCTTCCAGTTGGGCCTTTTGCAAGAGGAGGGCCCCTCGATTGTAATGGGCTGCCACATGGTTGGGATCTGCCGCCAAAACGGCTTCCAGCTCTGTCAGGGCCGGATCCAGATAGCCGCTCATGCCCAGTACCCAGGCCAGCTTGTAACGAGCTTCGGTATGGGTTGGATCGGCAGCAACTGCCTGGCGAAACGCTTGGATGGCAGCCTGGAAATCGCCCGCTTGTACCGCTGCGATGCCTTCTTGGTAGCTGTCGTGAGCCATGAGCAAGTTGGGGGTTGAATGGGAACCTGGCGTGAGGTTATTTGCAGCTTAACCCTTGCCAAACGTGTTGCCCCCAATTCCCATCCTAGATGCCGAGAACAGAGCTGTGCCCCTGCCGGTTCAGCGTCTTTTCCCCCTGGGTGATGCCATCTGCAGCAGGAGAAACTGCCGCGGCAGGAGATTGGAGATTGCGCAAAGCCTGACCCCCTCAACCTGTGCCCCTTCCTAGGATGAACATAGCCATTGATTGGGTGTGAACCATGAATGCCAAACTGCTTTTCCTACCGCTGGCTTTGGGGCTGTCTGTGGCTCCGACCACCGCTGTTTTTCCGCAAACCCTAGGCATCTACCCTCCTTTACAAAGGCTGCAACTGGCCGATACTCGTCAGTTGGATGTTGGCACCCGCTCCATCATTGTCAACCCCGTTCCTTCCGACCTGCGGGTGAATCTGGAGCTGGATCGGCACGGGTCTAACCCCATCTACCGGCCTGGCGAGCCGATTGCCATTACCCTGAGCACCAACCGCGATGCCTACGTCTACTTGTTCAGCATCCAAGCCGATGGCCGTACTCACCTGATTTTGCCCAACCGCTTTTCCGGCGGCAACGAGTTTCTGCGGGCCGGAGAAGTGCGCACCTTCCCGCCGCCGGGGGCCAGCTATCGGTTGACCATCGCTCCACCCTTCGGCCAAGCCCAGGTGTTGGCGGTGGCATCCCCCCGTCCGCTGAACTTCCAGGAGATCGCCTCTTTCGAGCAGAGTGGATCCTTTGCCGACGTGCGGGTGCGGGGATCCCAACTGGGCAATGCCATTGCCCGCGCCATTATTGTCGAGGGGATCCCTTCCGACCAGTGGGTGACGGCCACCCGATTCTATCGGGTTGCCCCGCGCTAATCCAAGCTCTGAGACCTCAGGTGGATGGCCCGCACAGGATCCCCTTCATCGGGTATATGACCAGCCCCACCGTTCAAGCTGGGAAGGAAGTCAACCACCCCAAAGGCTGCCCAAAGATTGGGTTCATCTGCCACAATGAGAGCAGCCAAAGGTAGTCTCGGCTACGTTTCTCCTGTGCGGTTTTGGTCGGCCATTCTATGTCCCCTTCCTCCAAGCCCCTGAGCGAGCAGATTCGCAGCATTGACGACCATCTCTCCCGCCGACCCCTGGATCTGGATCCGGCGGGCTATTTCGTCATCTACTTGGATCGGGAGCAGAACCTCATTTGCGCCAAGTACTACAGCACCGTCATCAATGAGCGGGGGCTGGCCACCGATCCGGAAACAGGAGCTGTGATCCCGGCAAAGGGCTCCGTCAACCGATCCCCTGAACGGGTGTATGTTGGGCGCACGGCCAAAGAACTGTGTGTACAGATCTTTGAAAAGGAGCAGGAGAGAGTGGTCTCCCAGCTCAGCCATGCGGCCTACTTGGGAAGGGAGTTTCAAAAAGCCGAAGCTGCCCTGATCTCTGGCGAGGAGTACATCCAAGACTAAGCCCGCCCATGCAGCGCCAGAACTCACCAGAGACCTAGCAGGGGGGCCCCGGCATTTATGCCTGGAGAGGGAGCGCTATCCAATCTGCTACACCAGGCAAGCAGGCACTAGAGACGGATGTTTAAGGCGCCGGTGAGCTAGCCCGAAGGGGCAGCCTTGGGAAACCCGGTCTAGGGATCCCAGAAGCCCCTGACTTTGGCTGTGGGGTAGTTCACATCATCCCCTTAGCTCCAGAGCCAGCCGCCGAGGCCGCCGGCTTGGGCTCAGGCTTTTCCACCACAATCGCTTCGGTTGTGAGGTACATTCCGGCTATGGAAGCCGCGTTTTGCAGCGCTGAGCGCACCACTTTGGCCGGATCGACGATCCCCTGGGCAAACATATCCACATAGGTTCCGCTCAGGGCATCGAAGCCAAAGGGCATCTCCTTCTCCAAAACCTTTTCCACCACCACTGACCCTTCCAGACCGGCATTGTGGGCAATCTGAAAGAGAGGGGCCTGCAAGGCTCGGTAAACAATTTCTGCCCCCACCTGTTCTTCGGCATTCAACTTGGCCTTGAAAGCCGGGATCCCTTTGGAGAGGTGCAATAGCGTCGCCCCGCCGCCAGGGACGATCCCTTCTTCCACCGCAGCTCGGGTGGCATTCAGGGCATCCTCAATGCGCAGCTTGCGATCTTTGAGTTCTGTTTCAGTGGCAGCCCCCACTTTGATCACCGCCACTCCCCCGGCTAACTTGGCGATGCGTTCTTGCAGTTTCTCGCGGTCGTACTCGGAATCGGTGGTTTCCAGTTGCTTGCGAATTTGAGCCACCCGCTTTTCCACCGCCGCTTTGGTGCTGCCATCGGTCACAATGGTGGTCTTGTCTTTGGTGACAGTGATCTTGCGGGCCACCCCCATCATGTCCAGGGTGACCTTATCCAGCTTGATGCCAACATCCTCAGAGATGAGCTGCCCGCCGGTGAGAATGGCGATATCTTCCAGCATGGCTTTGCGCCGATCCCCAAAAGCCGGAGCCTTGACCGCCACCGCATTGAGCACCCCCCGCAGGCGGTTCACCACCAATGTGGCCAGAGCCTCTCCCTCCACATCCTCCGCAATGACCAGAAGAGGCCGACCCTCGCGGGCCACCCGCTCTAGGATGGGCACCAGATCTTGCAGGCTGGAGATCTTGTTGCTGGTAATCAGCAGATAAGCATTCTCATACTCGGCCACCATCCGCTCCGAGTCTGTGACGAAATAGGGGGAAATGTAGCCGCGGTCAAACTGCATCCCCTCCACCACGTCCAACTCGGTTTCCAGCGACTTGGATTCTTCGACCGTGATCACCCCATCTCGCCCTACAGCATCCATGGCCTTGGCGATCATCTCTCCCACTTCGCTGTCATTGCCAGCAGAGATAGTGGCTACTTCGGCGATGGTCTTACGGCCTTCCACAGCCTTGGCATGAGCTGCAATTTGCTCCACCAAGTAGGCAGTGGTCTTTTCAATGCCGCGCCGCAGAGCCACAGGGTTGGCGCCCGCCGAGATGTTTTTGAGCCCTTCCCGCACCATGCTTTGGGCCAGGATGGTGGCTGTGGTGGTACCATCTCCGGCCACATCGTTGGTCTTAGAGGCCACTTCCCGCATCAACTGGGCGCCTGTGTTCTCCAAAGGATCGGCCAACTCAATTTCCTTGGCAATCGTGACCCCGTCGTTGACGATTTGGGGGGCACCAAACTTCTTCTCCAAGACCACGTTGCGTCCTTTGGGGCCAATCGTAACCTTGATTGCATCCGCCAGTTGGTTGATGCCCTGCTCCAATGCCTTGCGGGCCTCTTCTCTAAACAGAATCCGCTTTGCCATAGAATCCGCGATCCTCGTAAGTCTGACTGGGCTCCTACTTTGGGTACTGCCAGGCGGAGTGGGGTTCCCAGGAATCCTCCGGCTCGGCTAGCAGGGAGTTAGCACTCTAGACTCCCGAGTGCCAATCTAGCTCAAAGACGGGAGCCTGAGCAAGATGGGCAGATCCGGAGTCACGTTTTGGCTGACAGGGGGGAGAGGGCTAGGAGTTGCCGCCGATCAGGATGTCGGGAAACTGGGCCTGGGCTTCGCTGATGGGGCGGTTGCGCCCGCCGTTTTGCCAGTAGTTGATGAGTTCGGTGGCTCGGTTAAGCAGCTCGATGCGATCCACTTCGCTGATCCAAGTTTTGCTTTCCAGCTCAGCCTTAAGCTGCTCCCAAGCGTCATCCCGCGGCCAGAAAAAGTAGTGGGTGAGGGGGCTGCGGTTTTTGGCCACCACCTGATCGACGGCAATAGCCAAATCGTTTTCCAACCAGAGGGCTTTTAGGGCGAACTTCGGCAAGGCTCTCTTCTCCTTTGGGCTACTCAACGGACGATCCGATCCTAACCAGGCAGCCTTTCATTCTGACATATGTCCTGTCCATCGGCGGGCCGAGAGCCGGAAGATGGATACGGGCTCAGCCCTGTCTGGGGGCAAAGGGCCCTAGATCACAGAGGGCTGTTTCCCCTTTCAGTACCAAGTCCCGCAGGATGGCGGCGCTGATCGGGGCCAGCAACACTCCATTGCGATAATGGCCGGTGGCAATGAGCAGATTGGCGTAGCCAGGAGCCCAACCCAGGATGGGGGCGCGCTGTCCCACTGGTCGAGGCCGATGGCCGGCCCAATGATCCAACAAAGTCGCTTCGGCCAAAGCCGGGCAGAGTCGGATGGCGCGGGCCAGCAGATCTTGTAGCGCCAGCAGCGTCGGCTCGGGATGAGGGGCCTGAAATTCCACTGTTGCCCCCACCCACAGGGATCCATCGCCCAAAGGAACCAGATGCAGATCCGCGTCGGTGACCACGGGCCCCAGGGGGATCCCGGGGGCTTTGACCCGCAGGGCCTGACCTTTGACCGCTTGCAGCGGCACCTGCAGCCCCAGCTCTTTGGCCAGAGGAGAGCTGCCCAGACCTGCCGCCAGGATGACGTGCCCTGCCGAGAGGGTGAGAGCGGGCGTGTAAACCGTTTGCAGGCGAAAGGGGGGATCCGAGCTGCGCTGAATCTTCTGGACAGGCTGGTGGAAGAAAAAGCGGGATCCCTTGCGTTGGGCTGCTTCCCAGAGAGCCTGGGTTAGGAGCTTGGGTTGGACTTGCCGATCCTGGGGAGAGTAGATGGCCGCCGCCAGGTCGCTGCGCAGGCCGGGCTGCAGGGATCCCACTTCGGCAGGGCTGAGCAGATCTAGGCGGTAACCTGCTTGTCGGCGGGCCGCCAGGGTCTCTTGCCAAGCTTCCACTTCCTCCTCCCTGAGGAGTTTGAGAATGCCGCGCCGATTGACGGGCAAACTCCGGCCCAGGTCTTCCTCCAGCCGCGCGATTAGGGGATCGAACAGCTCCAGGCTTTTTAGACGCAACTGCACCACCTCCCCGCTAGGCTGGCGGCTGCAGATCCCCATCAACACCCCCAGCGACGCGCCCGCGGCGCCTGAGGCCGGCTCCCCGGCATCCACTCCAATGACCGACAGCCCAGCTGTGGCTAATTCGTAGGCAATGGCACAGCCCACCACCCCACAGCCGATCACCAGCACATCACAGTTCAACAGCCCAACCCTCAATGGAGATGCTTTTCGTAGTGATACTCCACAGAGTTGCTGCGATCGTGCAATTCACGAATTTCCGGCAGACGCACATAGCCGAGCCGCTCATAAACCCGATGAGCCGTCGTGAAGCGAGTATCTGTCCACAGATGCAGAGAGTCCGCCTGCTGCTGCCGAGCCGCAAATTCGGCCTGTTCAATCAAACGCCGACCCAAACCCCGACCGCGCACTGCGGGCAGAGTGTAGAGTTTTTTCAGCTCCATGCGCCCAGGGATCCCATCGGTCACAAGGCCGACACAGCCGACCACTTGATCCTGATGCTGCGCCACCCAAAAGGATCCCCCCATCTCCGCGAAAGCTGTGGCAGGCTGAAGCAACTCCGGCACCTCTTCGATGTCCAATACACAGCCTGGATACTCCGCAAAGACCACTTGCAAAATGTGGAGCAGAGCCGCACTGTCCGAGTTTTCCGCAGGACGGATGTCGATCTGCATCGAGCAGCGAAGAAAAAGAAATCATCGTTAAGTAAAGCTTTCTCGATTGTACCTGGGCTTGCTCGAGGACTCTGTTTTCTCTGTTTCTCAGGGAGCAGAGGATCCCTGAGGTGAGCAGCTAAGATCGCTAGCATCCCCAACCCCATCTGCCCATGGATACTGAACTGCTGGTTCCCGACGTTGCCGACCTTGTGACGGAGGACGATACCCCGGTGGATAATTTCGCCTCCGAAAAGCAGCAGCGCCTCTTGACAGGGGCTCTCTACAGCGCTTTGCGCGGCAAAACCTTTTTAGCAGCGGCAAATGTAGGCATCTACACCGCCATCGGTCGGCCCCCGATTGTGCCGGATGTTTTTCTCAGCCTGGACGTCACGGTGCCGGAGCAATGGTGGGAGAAGCAAAACCGTTGCTACCTGCTCTGGCAATTTGACAAGCCGCCGGATGTGGTGATCGAGATCGTCTCCAACCGCGAAGGCGACGAGCTGGAAGGCAAGCTGAGCCGTTATGAGCAGATGCGAGTTAGCTACTACGCGGTCTTCGATCCCAATCATGAGCTGGGGCCAGAGGAGTTGCGCATTTTCGAACTGCGGGGCCGCCACTACGCGGAAATGACCGAGACCTGGCTAGAACAGGTGGGGCTGGGCCTGACGGTGTGGGAAGGCGTTTTTGAGGGGAAACAAGCTCGCTGGCTGCGCTGGTGTGATGCCCAAGGGCAGTTGCTGCTGACCGGCGATGAACGGGCTGAGTTGGAGCGGGAACGGGCCGAGCAAGAACGCCAAAGGGCGGAGCGAGAACATCAACGGGCGGAGCGTCTGGCGGCAAGATTGCGGGCTTTGGGTGAGGATCCCGATTTGGAGAGCTGAAGCCCAGGGATCCCCTTCAGCACCCACCCTCCACTACACTCAGAGAGGGAACTGCTGCCGGAGTGGCAGGGATCGTTGGACTCACAGATGGGTTATCGCCGCCGGGATTGGTTGGCCTACTGGCTGCTCAAGTGGCTGGTGGTCAACCCCTTGTTTCGGGGACTGTATTTTGGGCGCACCTATGGGCAGGAAAACGTGCCTCGCCAGGGATCCCTCATCGTCGTCAGCAACCACGCCAGCCATTTGGATCCGCCGCTGGTGGCCAATGCGGTGCGCCGCCCGGTGGCCTTCATGGCCAAGGAAGAGCTGTTTCGGGTGCCGGGGCTGAAGCAGGTGATCCAGCTCTACGGCGCCTACCCGGTCAAAAGAGGCGGCTCTGACCGCGCTGCCCTGCGGGCCACGGAAGCAGCTTTGGCGCAGGGATGGGCGGTAGGGATCTTTTTGAATGGCACTCGTACCCCCGATGGCCGCATTCCTCAGCCCCACTTGGGAGCGGCCTTGGTTGCAGCTCGCACCCAAACGCCTCTGCTGCCTGTAGCCCTTTGGGGCACGGAAAAGGTCTTGCCCAAGGGATCCCGGTGGCCGCGCTTGTTCTGCCCCATCACGGTGCGCATTGGCAACGTGATTCCCCCCCCTGCTTCCAGCGATAAGGCCGATTTGCAGCAGGTGACGGCAGAGTGCGTGCACGCTATCCATGCCCTTTTGGATCAGGGGCGCTGAGGGTATCTTGGGCTACCAGATACTCAACAACAGGGATCCCTCCCAAGATGTGCTTTTGAAGAATCTCCTCCACCACCTCCGGCGTGACCGAGTGGTACCAAAACCCACCGGGATAGACCAGCAGCACAGGGCCGGGAACAGCATAGTCGCACGCCCGCAGGCAGTTGGCTTTGGTGCGGTGTACCCGCAGGGATCCCCCGCTCCCGATTTCCAGGTTCAATTCCTTGATCCGCGATTTCAAATAGTCCCAGGCTTCCAATCCCACGGCTTTCTCACAACATTTGGGCTTGGTTTGATCTGCACAAAGGAACAAATGCCACTGGTAGGGCGGAATGGGAGCCGGCTGAGGCGCTTGGCCTGGGGATCCGGTTGCCGAGGAGGGATCCAGGATAGGGGAAGAAGCGACAGGACGCGACATAACAAGATGTTTGGGCTTGGCTACAGTTGCATTATCCCCTGTTCTCTAGGTTCTTACCGATGCTGGTGGATAACCCCAAGCAGCGACTGTTTCTTGCTCTGCTCCCCCCTCCAGCACTGCAAGAGCAGGTGACAGCCATCAAACAGCAGTTTGCCGAGCAATTTGCCAGCCAAGCGGCCCTGCGCTCGCCTCCCCACATCACTCTGGTGCCGCCGTTCGAGTGGCCCAGTTCCGATCTGCCGGCCTTGACGGGATCCCTAGAGGCCTTTGCCAAGCAGCAAACTCCCGTCGCCATCCAGTTATCCGGCTTTGGGGCCTTCGCGCCGCGTGTCATTTTTATTCACGTCGTGCCCTCCCCAGAACTGCAGCAGCTACAAGCTCAAGCCCATCACCACATGGGGCTCCTTCTCAACCGGAAAGAAACGACCGCTCAAGCCCGTCCGTTTGTGCCCCACATAACTGTGGCCTTCCGAGACCTAACCCCCGCCCACTTTCGCGCCGCTTGGCCGCAGTTCAAGACCCGTTTTTTTCAAAGTTCCTTCACGGCGTCGGCTTTGACGCTTCTCCTCCACGACGGCAAACGTTGGCAGGTTTTTGCCCAGTTCTCGATGGGGGAATAATGGGGAACAGAAGAGGGTTGCCAACCAAAGCAGCCTACTCCACCCAGTGAGCGGCCATGTATTCCGCCAAGTCCAACACCCGCTGGGAGTAGCCCCACTCGTTGTCGTACCAAGCCATGACCTTGACCAGATCCCCATCCAGCACACTGGTCATCTCCGCATCCACAATGGCCGAGCAGTCGTGGCCGCGGTAGTCGATGGAGACCAAGGGAATATCCGAGTAGGCGATGATCCCTTTCATCGTGGTTTCCGAGGCTTCCTTCAGGGCAGCGTTTACCTCCTCGGCAATCACGCGCCGCTCCGTCTGCACCACCAAGTCCACCAGAGACACATTGGGCGTGGGAACCCGTACCGCCACCCCATTCAGTTTGCCCTTCAGCTCCGGGATCACCAAAGCTACCGCCTTGGCCGCCCCCGTAGTGGTGGGCACCATGCTCAATGCTGCTGCCCGGGCCCGCCGCAGATCGCGGTGACCACCATCTAAGATCCGCTGGTCGCCGGTGTAACTGTGGGTGGTGGTCATGGTGGCACGGAGGACGCCGAACTTGTCCAGCAACACCTTGATGATCGGGGCAAGGCAGTTGGTGGTGCAGCTGGCGTTGCTGACAATGTTGTGCCGCACCGGGTCGTAGGTGTGTTGATTAACACCGTAGACAAACGTGGGAATGTCTCCCCCCTTGGCCGGGGCGGTGATCACCACCTTTTTGGCCCCCGCTTCTATGTGCTTAGAGGCACCCTGGTAGTCGACAAAAACACCTGTAGCTTCAATAACAAGATCCACCTTCCACTCTTTCCAGGGCAGGTTGCTGGGGTTGCGGTCGGAAACGGCATAGATATGCTTGCCGTTCACCACCAAACCGTTTTCTGCAGGCTCAACGTCTGCTCCCTGCAACGGCCCAAGGATGGAATCGTACTTGAGCAGGTGGGCAGCCGTGCGAGCATCTGAGGTGTCGTTGATGGCAACAATGTCCAGGTTGGACTGAGAGCGACCCAGCCAACAGCGCAAAAAGTTGCGACCAATGCGACCAAACCCGTTGATGGCTACCCTAACCACTGCTCCTGACCTCGCTGCTTGAAATCTCTTGGGGGCTGCTGCTTAGCACATGATATCGCAACCCCTGAACATTCTGAAGACAAAATTTGGGATCCAAGGGGTTGTCTTCGTGGACGTTGACCTGCAAACCTATGCGGAGCAGGGATTGAGCCTCTTTCAAGCGGGATAGCGCTGGTGCAGCAGAGCCATAGCCGAGGCTACATTTTCTACCCCTCGCTGCTCCAGAAGATCCGTGAACATACTATCCAGCCAGTAAAGGTGCTCGCTGATGATCTGGCTCCAGGCGCGGTAGAGTTTCACCTGGACTTCCAGAGGCAACAGGATCAGCCCCTCGTTGGAGAGGCGCAGGGTCTGCACCTCGGTTATGGTCACTGCTGTAAAGGAGCGCCGCCGCCCCGTCAGCAGAGAAAGTTCCCCAAACAAACGCCCGGCGTGCAGCGTAGCCAGCCAATAATCTCCCGGATGTCGCACATATTGGCGACGCAGCTCCACCACTCCACTGAGGATCATGTACAGGTCACTGCTGGGATCCCCCTCTTGAAAGATCACCTGGCCAGGAGAGAAGCGGCTGGGCAACAGGGCTGCCGTCAGCGCCTTCCACTCGGCATCTTCCAAAGATTGGAAGAGCAAGTGCTCGCGAACACGCTCAAACGGATAACGGGGGCTGCTCATGATGTCGGTGGGCCAGAGGGGTACCTGAGGCCGGCTCCGTTTCATCCTACCGCTGCCGGCAGGGTATTGGGAGATGGGAGAGAGTTGTCCCCAAAGAGTATCTAAGATGCAATGGAAAAGGTAGGTCGCTCCCAGGGATCCCATGCAGCCTGGCTCAATTGTCCGCTGCCGCAACCGCGAGTGGGTGGTGCTCCCCGCTGATTCAGAAGAAATTGTGGTGCTGCGGCCCCTCACCGGCACCCCAGAAGATGCGGTTTGCATTCACCGACACCTGATGAACCTTGTGGGCGGCACCTTGCCCTTCGAGCGAGTGGAGCCTACCGCCTTTCCTTGGCCCTCTGGGGATCATCCTGCCGATGCCACCAGTACCCTTCTCCTCTGGCAGGCGGCCCGGCTGATTTTACGGGAGGGCGCAACTCCCTTTCGCTCTCTGGGGCGCCTCTCGATTCGGCCACGGGTATACCAGTTTGTGCCCTTGCTCATGGCGCTGCGCCTCGATCCGGTGCGGCTATTGATTGCCGACGACGTAGGGGTGGGCAAGACCATCGAGGCGCTGCTGATAGCCAGGGAGCTTTTGGATCGCGGCGAGATCCGACGCCTTTGTGTCCTGTGCCCTCCCTATTTGTGCGAGCAGTGGGCCAGCGAGCTGGCCGAGAAGTTTAACCTGGAGCCAGTGGTCATCCGCTCGGGAACGGTGGGGCAATTGGAGCGAAAAACCCCTGTTGGGCGCAGCCTCTACGAGCACTTTCCTGTCCAGGTGGCCAGCATTGACTTCGTCAAGACCGAGCGCAACCGCCACCCATTTCTGCAATTTTGTCCTGAGCTGGTCATTGCCGACGAAGTCCATGGGGCAGCGGCGGCCCATGGCAAAAACCAGCAGGAGCGCCACAGTCTGCTCAAAGCGGTGGCCCAAAACCCCAACCGCCACCTGATCCTGCTGACGGCAACTCCCCACAGCGGTGTCGAAGAGGCCTTCCGCTCGCTGCTGGGGCTGCTGCGGCCCGAGTTCGAGACATGGGATCTCCAGGATCTCAACGAAGACCAACGCGTCCAGCTAGCCCGTCATTTTGTCCAGCGCACGCGGCGAGATATTCGGGAAACTTGGCAGGAGCTCACCTGTTTTCCAACCCGGGAAGCTGAAGATGAAACCTACACCCTTTCTGAGGGGCAGCGCAAGCTGTTCGAGGACACCTATGGGTTTTGCTCGGAATTGGTGTGCACAGGGCAGCAACTAGAGAAGCGCCAGCAGCGAGTGCGCTACTGGGGAGCGCTGGCCCTTTTGCGCTGCGTAATGTCCAGCCCGGCGGCAGCAGTAGCGGCATTGCACAATCGCAGCGGAGCAACCCTGGAGGCAGAAGAAGAGGTTGAGGCAGAACTGAGCCGCTGGGTGTTCGAGTCGGCAGAAGAGCGTACCGACGATGAGCTGCCAACGCCAGCTCTTGAAGCCGCAGACCCAACCCTGCCGGATAGCGACCGCCGCCGGTTGCAGGCCCTGGCCCGTCTGGCCAAACAGCTCCAGGGCCCAGAGCACGACACCAAACTGGCGCGGGCCATCGAGCTGGTGAAAAAGTTGCTTCAGGAAGGTTTTCATCCCATCCTCTGGTGCCGCTACGTTGCCACTGCGGAGTATCTGGACAGTTACCTTCGGCAACAGCTGGGATCCCCAGCCCAAGTAGCCTGTGTAACGGGCAGGATGGGAGACGAGGAGCGGGAGGCCAGGATCGCGAATCTGGAAGTTGACCGACCACGGGTGCTGGTGGCCACCGACTGCCTCTCGGAAGGGATCAACCTGCAGGAAAAGTTTACAGCCGTCATCCACTACGACCTGCCCTGGAACCCCAATCGGCTGGAGCAGCGGGAGGGCCGGGTGGATCGCTACGGCCAAAAGGCCAGCCGGGTCAAGGTCATCCGCTTTTTTGGCCGCGACAACCCCGTAGATGGCGTGGTACTGGAGGTGTTGCTCAACAAAGCGCGGGAGATCCACCGCACCCTGGGCACCCACGTGCCTGTGCCGGAGGCTAGCGAAAGCGTTACCCAGGCTGTGCTCGAAGCCCTCTTCCTGCGCAAGGGACACTGGTCCGCCGAGCGCCAGCTAACCCTCGATCTTGGCGTGCCGGAAGTGGATGAGTTTCACCGGCGCTGGGATCGCTCTGTCGAACAGGAGCGGCGCAACCGCACCCGTTTTGCCCAGCGGGCCCTCAAGCCTGAGGCAGTGCAGCGGGAGCTGGAGGCCACCGATGCCGTGCTAGGGGATCCCGAAGCTGTGCGCGAATTCTTCCTGGCTGCCGCCCAGCGCCTCAACCTAGCCATAACCCCAGGGAAGCGGTCGGGGGTCTACCAGGTTAGCGTTGGCTCCGAAGCCACTGCCACCTTGCCGGAAGCCATTCGCCTGGCCCTGCCCTCTCCCAAAGGCGGGCGTTGGCTAATCAGCTTCGACTCGCCCACGCCCGAAGGTGCCGAATACATTGGCCGCAACCACCGCGTCGTGGTTGCCCTGGCCCAGTTTTTGCTGGAGGAAGCCCTCGACAACCCAGAGAAAGGGGATGCTGTCGTCTCCCGCTGCGGCGCTCTACGCACCCGAGCGGTAGTTGATCTTACAACTCTACTGCTGCTGCGGGTGCGCTACCTGGTGGAGCAACCCCAGGGGCAGCCTCTCTTGGCGGAAGAGGTGCTGGTGCTAGGCGGTGTTGGCCTGGAGAGCGGCGAGGCCCGCTGGCTGGAGACGGGCGCAGCTCTCCAACTGCTGGCCACGGCCAAGCCGGATGAGAACCTACCGCTAGCGGAAAAGCGGGAGCTGGTTCAGCATCTCCTGGCCTGTCTCGGCCCGTGGCAGGAGACAGAGGAAAACCGGGGAAGGGATCACCGGCTGCAGCAGGCGGCGCGGGAGCGGATTTTGCAGCGTGCTGCTGAGCTGGAGGCTGCCCATAGGCGCATCCGCCAAGCCGTGTCCCTACAGGGGCGGGGGCTGAAGGTGAAGCCGCAGCTTCCCCCCGATCTTTTAGGACTCCTTGTTCTCCAACCGGTGGTTTGCCGATGAGCGAGTTTTCTGGGGTACGCATCGAAGGAGGCCTGTTGGGGCCCGATATTCTCGAAAAGCTGCTGGCAGGGGATCTGCCAGGACAGAAGCCAGAAGACTTCGGCTTTAACAGCAAGCGCGGCCCAGTCGAAGAGATTGCCGCGGTCTTTGCCGATTGTCGAAAGTACTGGGAGGCCTTCCAGAGCCGCCTGCAGCGCCTGCCCGAAAGCGATCTCGCCACCAGCATCACCCGCGATGCCTGGGCGATCCCCTTCTTCAGTTTGCTGGGGATCGAGGTGCGCTATCAACCGCGCGCCTGCGAGGTGGACGGAATGAACTTCCCCATCTCGCATCGCATGGGCGAGGCGGAAGACGCGCCACCGGTGCACATCGTCGGCGCGCGCCAGGAGCTGGGCCGCGTGCCGGCTTCTGGCCGGCCTCGCCTGGCACCCCACTCGCTGCTGCAGGAGTATCTCAACCGCAGCGAGCACCTCTGGGGCATTGTTACCAACGGATTGACCCTGCGCCTCCTGCGGGACTCCACCTATGTGCGTCGGCAGGCCTATGTGGAGTTTGACCTGAAGCAGATCCTAGAGGAGCAGCGGTTTAACGACTTTGCCATCCTCTTTCGGCTGCTGCACCGCAGCCGCTTGCCCCAAACGGCAGAGCTAGCAGGGGATTGTCTGCTGGAAAAGTACTACCAACAGGCCCTGGAGCAGGGTGGCCGGGTACGGGAACGGCTGCGGGAGGGGGTTGAGGAGTGCATCAGGTTGCTGGCAAATGGGTTCCTGGCCCATCCCAAGAACCAGAGGCTGAGAGCGCGGCTCTTGTCGGATCCCAGGGAGCTCTACCGCCAACTGCTGCGCTTGGTCTACCGGTTCCTGTTCCTCTTGGTTTCCGAAGAGCGGGGGTTGATGAGCAGCGCGGCGCTCTATCGCGAGCACTACAGCGTGACGCGGCTGCGGCGGTTTTTGGATCGGCAAAGTGCCCAAGACGAACACGAGGATCTCTGGTGCAGCTTGCGGGTGCTCTGGAGGGTGCTTTCCCAAGAGGAGCTGGCGGAGCTGCTGGGGGCTGCTCCTCTCAACGGAGAGCTGTTTGCCCCTCTGGAGCTAGATGAGTGCAGCCTGAGCAACCGGGATCTGCTGCAAGCCTTTTCGCACCTAGCCTACTACCGAGAAAACCCCACCTCTCCCCTTCGGCGGGTCAACTACGCGGCGCTGGATGTAGAAGAACTGGGATCCGTCTACGAAAGCTTGCTCGACTACCAGCCTCAGATTGTAACTGGGCAAGGGGCGCCTCGCTTTGAGTTGAGCTACGGCTCAGAGCGCAAGAGCACAGGCTCCTACTACACCCCGCCGGAGCTAGTGGCCGAACTCATCCGCTCGGCGCTGGAGCCAGTGATTGAAGAACGGCTGAAAGCCGCTCGCCCACCTGAGGAAAAAGAGCAAGCGATTTTGTCCATCCGTGTGTGTGATCCCGCCTGCGGATCCGGTCACTTCCTGCTTGCTGCCGCCCGCAGGTTGGGCAAGGAACTGGCAAAGATCCGCACCGGCGAAGAGGAACCCGCCCCCGAGCGTGTCCGCGAGGCCATCCGCGATGTGGTGGCGCACTGCATCTACGGCGTGGACAAAAACCCGCTGGCGGTGGAACTCTGCCGCGTGGCCCTGTGGCTGGAGGCCCACTGCGCCGGCAAGCCCCTCACCTTCCTGGATCACCACATCAAGTGCGGCGATTCGCTGGTGGGTGTCTTGGATTTGGCGATTTTGGAAAAGGGCATCCCCGATGAAGCCTTTACCCCGGTTAGCGCTGACTCCAAGGAGGCTGCCCGCTCGCTAAAGCAGCGCAATCGCACCGAGTGCCAGAGTTTGCAAACAGGGCAGCTTTCCCTTGCTTTTGACACTGACCAGGTGGTGGCTGAGCTTAGCCAGGAGCGACAGAAGCTAGAAGCCATTCCAGACAACTCCCCGGCAGAGGTTAGCCGCAAGCAGCAGCTCTACAGCCGCTACTGCCAAGACCCGCAACACCAAAAGCTAGTGGAAGCCTGCAACCTGTGGACAGCCGCTTTTTTCCAGCCCTTGATCCCTGACTTCTCTAGGGCCATTACCACCCAAGCCGTGGCTGATCGACTGCAGGAGAGAACCCCCTCCCAGGCCCTTGCCACTGCTCAGGCCCTCGCTGTCGAGAATCGGTTTTTCCACTGGCCGCTGGAGTTTCCAGAGGTGTTTGAAAGTGGCGGCTTTGATGTGATCCTCTCCAACCCGCCCTGGGAGCGCATCAAGTTGCAGGAAGAAGAGTTCTTTGCCAGCCGCGATACCGCCATTGCCCGCGCCGCCAACGCCGCTGCCCGCAAACGGCTGATCGCCGACCTACCCAAGACCAACCCCGCCCTCTGGCACGACTACCAGCGTGCCCTGCACGGCGCCGAAAGCACCAGCCGCTTTTTACGGGGCAGTGGTCAATATCCCCTCACCGGCCGCGGCGACATCAACACCTATTCCGTCTTTGCCGAGCGCGTGCGTAACCTGCTCAGCCCCCGCGGACGGGCCGGCATCATCGTTCCCACCGGCATTGCCACCGACGCGACCAACCAGTTCTTCTTCGCCGATCTGGTGGAAAAAGGGCAACTGCTCAGCCTGTTCGATTTTGAAAACCGTGAAGCGCTCTTTCCCGGCGTACATCGCAGTTACAAATTCTGCCTGCTCACCCTCACTGGCAGCCGTACCCAGACCGACGCCACCACCTTTACCTTCTTCGCCACCCGCCCCGAACACCTGCGCGACCCGCGCCGCGTCTTCCGCCTGAGTGCCGCCGACATTGCCCGCATCAACCCCAACACCCGCACCCTGCCCGTCTTCCGCACCCGGCAAGATGCCGACCTGACCCGCGCCATCTATCAGCGCGTGCCGGTGTTGGTTAACGAACACACGGGTGAAAACCCTTGGGACGTGCGCTTCATGGCGATGTTCCACATGTCCAACGACTCGCACCTCTTCCGCACCCGCGCAGAGCTGGAAAAGCAAGGTTACCGGCTGGTGGGGAATGTGTTTGTGCCCTCACCCCCTAGCCCCCTCTCCCACGCTGCGGGAGAGGGGGGAAGGATCGCAGCCCCCGACCTCTCTTCTCGCGCTGCGGGAGAAGGAGGGTACGAATTACCCAAGGCCAGCCAGGAACTGATTGCCAGGGCGCGGCAGTTGCGTCGCGAGGCGACGACCGCCGAAAGCCTGCTCTGGGAATTGTTGCGTGACCGTCGGCTGCTAGGCCGAAAATTCCGGCGTCAACATCCGATTGGACAATTCATCGCCGATTTCTTCTGTGACGATGCCCGCCTGATCATTGAGATAGATGGCGCCGTGCACCGTGAACCCACTCAGCAGGAACGCGACCGTTTGCGGGAGGAAATCCTGCGCGAACACGGCTTTGCCGTTCTGCGCTTTACCAATGACCAGATATTCGACCGCACAGAACAAGTCCTGCGAGAGATTGCCGCCTTTGTTACTGCCCATTCCTACGAGCATCCTTCTCCCCTCTCCCAAAGCCTTGGGAGAGGGGCCGGGGGTGAGGGCTACCTCCCCCTCTACGAAGCCAAGATGCTCTGGCACTACGACCACCGCTACGGCACCTATGAGGGCGTGCGCGACCGCGCCAGCACCCAACTGCCCACGCCAGACGAAGCCCGGCACGCCGACCCGCACTTTGTTGTCCAGCCCTGGTACTGGGTGCCCGCGGAAGAAGTCCGAGCCCGCCTGGGCGAGTGGCAACGCGGCTGGCTGCTCGGCTTCCGACGTATTACGAATGCAACAAATGAACGCACTGCCATATTTGCCTTAATACCCACGACAGGAGCCGGAGATAATGTATTTCTGCTGTTGCCAGATACCAACTCAGTACTCACAGCAACCCTGACAGGTAACTTGATTTCGCTCCCATTTGACTGGGTCGTTCGTCAAAAACTGGCAGGCGTTAACATGAACTTCTTTTACGTCGAACAGTTCCCCGTCCTGCCGCCCGAAGCCTACACCCCCGAAGATTTGCGCTTCATCGTCCCGCGCGTGCTGGAACTGGTCTACACCGCGTGGGACATGAAACCCTTCGCCGACGACGTATGGCGAGAGGCAGACGAAGGATTGCGGGCTGTGATTAGACCTCACCCCCCGACCCCCTCGCCCGCAGCACTGGGTGAGGGCTTCCCCTTCCCGCCGTTCACCTGGAACGAGGAACGCCGCGCCATCCTCCGCGCTGAACTGGATGCGTACTACGCCCGGCTCTACGGCCTCACCCGCAAGCAACTGCGCTACATCCTCGACCCGGCAGACCTCACCGAACGCGAACTGGAAGACATACTCGACCCGCGGGAAGAGGTGGCAGACCCGCTCGACCCGGCTGGCTACGCTACCCGCGCTGCTGCTAGCACCTTCCCCAGCGAAACCTTTCGCGTGCTGAAGGAGAAGGAGATAGGTCAATACGGCGAATACCGCACCCGGCGGCTGGTACTGGAGGCGTGGGAGAAGCTGGCGCAGCACTCAACAAAAGCTTAGAATACACATAGATCTGCATTTCTATACACACAAGTGGCTCCTCATGCGCACCAACATCGTCCTGGATGACGACCTGATCGAGCGTGCCCGCCAGGTAACCGGCCTCAAGACCAAGCGCGAGGTGATTCACGAAGCGCTGCGTGTCCTGATTCGCCTACACGAGCAAGCTGAGATCCGCAACTTACGCGGCAAGTTGAAATGGGAGGGCAATTTGCAGCAGCAACGCCTGTCGTGCCTGCAGGACTGAGGATGATCCTGGTGGACAGCACCATCTGGATTGATTACTTCAACGGCATTTCATCGCTTCACACCGACTATCTGGATTGGGCCCTGGATCAAACTCTTATCCTGGTGGGCGACCTGATTTTGGCAGAAGTCTTGCAGGGCTTTCGCAAAGATGCCGATTTCGAGCAGGCTCGCTGTGCTCTGGTGAAATTGCATCAGGTGCAAATGGTTAACCCCTCCCTGGCGGTGAAAAGTGCGCAGAACTTTCGCTTGTTGCGTCGCAAAGGCGTGACGGTGCGCAAAACAATAGACAGTTTGATTGCCACTTGGTGCATTGAGAACAATGTTCCGCTCCTCCACCACGACAGTGACTTCGATGGCTACGAGGCGCATCTAGGATTGCGGGTTATTCGTCCATGAGGCAGAGGTGGCCTTCTGCAGACCAGTTTTCTCTTGACATACCCCCTGCCTAAAGGCAAGGGATTCTGGTTCCTGCATTCGGAGAACGCTGCAGCCGTCGGCGGGTACTGGAGGTGTGGGGGAAGCTGGCGCATTGCCGATCCCACTTCGGAGATATCTTTTTGCCGTTCAGCGGGCCGTAGATCTTGGTGGGTGCGGTTTCAAACACCACTTGCGGCATCTTCAAGCTAGGCTTGAGCTAACCAAGCGGGCCTTAAGGGCAGATTCGATGTCCACCATCTTTGATCTCCACGCCACTGTTCTGGACGACTATCGCGATTTTGTCCGCTCCTTTTTTCTCATTGGCGACCAACGGGCGCAAGCCTTTGTGAATCAAGCTCTAGAGGAAGGGATCCACCTCTGGCCAGAACCCCTCCTCCAGCTCAGCCCTAGTTATGTATCTGGTCCAACCGTTGACGAGTTGGCCGAGGCGGGGCGCATTGCCCAAGAAACAGCCCGCATTTTCCGCTTTGAGGATGGCAGACCCTTCCGCCTCTACCGCCACCAGGAGGAAGCTGTTGCCAAGGCCCTAGCAGGCAAGAGTTTTGTCGTTACCAGCGGCACCGGCTCTGGCAAAAGCCTTTGCTACTTCTTGCCCATCATTGACAACTGGATTCGCCAGGGGGGATCCCTGGGCCAGGTGACGGCCCTGGTGGTCTATCCCATGAACGCCCTGGTTAACTCCCAATACCAGTCTTTACAAACTCTGCGCGAGCGCTACGAGCGCGCCTACCATCGCCCTTTTCCGCTGCGCTTTGCCAAGTACACCGGGGAAACTTCGGAAAACGAACGAGACCAGCTACGGCGGGATCCACCTCAAATTCTGCTCACCAACTATGTGATGGCAGAACTCCTCCTGGTTCGTCCTGAAGATCAGCGGTTTTTGAATCCCGAGATGGGAGGGCTGCGCTTTCTGGTCTTTGACGAGCTGCACACCTACCGAGGCCGGCAGGGGGCCGATGTGGCGATGCTGGTTCGCCGCCTAAAAGGACGCTGTGGGGCCAAGAACTTGGTGCATATTGGCACCAGCGCCACCATGATCTCCCGACCAGAAGCCGACGCCCAGGAGCGCCGCCAGACTGTAGCCGCCTTTGCCAGCCGTTTTTTCGGCCATTGCTTTGAGCTGGAGGATGTTATTGAAGAAACCCTGGCTCCCTTCAGCGAAGGCGGCCCCCCCACCCCAGCAGAGCTAAAGAACGCCCTCGATCCGCCCTGGCCAACAGACCTGGCCACCCTGCGCCGCCACCCCCTGATGCGCTGGTTGGAGTACGAGCTGGGCCTAGAGTTAAGTCCCGACGGCATCAAGCGCCGCGTGCCCAGGAAGCTCTCCGAGGTGGCCGCCCAACTGGCAGAGCTGACCAGCACTACCCCTGAGAGCTGCACCGAGTCCCTACGCCAGTTTCTGGCCCACGCCAGCAGCCTGCGGGAGGGCTCTAGCCGCGGCCCGGCCTTGAAGTTGCACCAGTTTATCTCCCAGGGCCGCACCCTCTATGCCACCCTGGAAAGTCGGGACAAGCGGCAGTTTTCCCTGGAAGGACAAGTGCAAGCAGGGGAAGGAAAGCTGTTTTTCCCCGTCAAGTTCTGCCGCCACTGTGGCCAGGACTACTACCACGTCCTCAGGTCAAAGACTCACTTCCTGCCCTATCCTCTGGGGGAAGAGGTTGAGGAAGGCGAAGACCAGCAGGCCGGCTACCTCAGCTTGGATCCCATTGACAACGAGTGGTCGCTGGAGCAGATCCCCGAAGACTGGTACACCCCTGAGGGCAGACTCAGGCCCAACTGGGGAAAGCGCGTCCCCCAAGCCGTCTGGGTGCGCCCGGATGGCTCCTTTTCCGAGTACCCCCAGGCGGAGGCGCAGAAGATGTGGTGGCAGCCCCACCCCTTTTCCCTGTGCCTGGCCTGCGGCGAGTACTACAGGGGCCGCGAGCGGGAGTTTGTCAAGCTGGCTTCCCTCTCCAGCGAAGGCCGCTCCAGCGCCACCACCATCCTTGCCACCTCCCTGCTGCGCCATGCCGAGCAAACCCAGGCCGCTTGCAGCAAGCTGCTGACTTTTACCGACAACCGCCAGGACGCCTCCCTGCAGGCCGGCCACTTCAACGATTTTGTGCATGTGGCCCTTCTGCGGGCCTCGCTCTATGCTGCCCTCCTCAAGAAAAAAGAGCTGGGCTTTGACGAGGTGACCCAGGAAGTGGTGCGGGCTTCTGGCCTGGAGCTTGCCGACATTGCCCAAAACCCGGCTTTGGATCCCGACTCGCCCAGTGCCGAGGAAGTGTGGCAGACCTTTAGCGAGCTAACCGAATACCGGCTCTATGAAGATCTGCGGCGCGGCTGGCGGGTTACCCACCCCAACTTGGAACAGGTGGGCCTGCTGAAAATCGAGTACCGCGGCCTCGGGGAGCTCTGCCAAAATTCAGCCCTGGCTTCCCTTCACCCCTGGTTTGCCCAAGCCAGCCCTGAGGAGCAAGAGCAACTGCTGCGGGCTCTGTTGGATCAGTTTCGGCGCCAATTGGCCATCGATGTGCCCGTGCTCAAGGCAGAGCCCCAGAGAAGGCTGCGCCGGCGCGCCCAGCAATATCTCAATGAGTTTTGGGGCCTGGAAGAGCATGAGGAGTTGCGGACGGCTCGCTTCTTTGTGCGCCAGAACCCTTCCCGGGAAAACGGGCAAATGCTCAGCCTGGGCCCCCGCAGCACCATTGGTCGCTTCCTCCGCAGGCGCCTTGATCTGAACCAAGAAGCCTACGACAGGTTTTTGGAGTCCCTGCTGTCTCTCCTGGTCAGACAGGGCCTGCTACGGCGCCACGTGGAAAATGGCCAGGTAGCATACCAGCTAGACGCCGGCTGTCTGCGCTGGTGTCTGGGGGATGGCCTGCCGCCGCCGGATCCTCTGTATTCCCGCAGCGCCCAGCAGGAGGGCTACACCTCTGTCCGCCGTCCCATCAACCCCTTCTTTCAGGAGCTCTACCGAGCCGGGGCAGCAGGGCTAGGATCCCTGGAGGCTAGGGAGCACACGGCTCAGGTGGTTCGGCCAGGAGAGCGGGAGCAGCGAGAAAGGCGCTTTCGCGGGGAGGATCAAGCTCGACGCCTTCCCTATTTGGTGTGCTCGCCAACCCTGGAGTTGGGGGTCGATATTGCCGATTTGGATCTGGTACATCTGCGCAACGTGCCCCCCACACCCGCCAACTACGCCCAGCGCAGCGGTCGGGCAGGCCGCCAGGGGCAGCCGGGACTCATCATCACCTATTGCGGGGCTTTCAATAGCCACGACCAGTACTACTTCCGCCGCCGCCCCGAGATGGTGGCCGGTCGCGTGCGCCCTCCCCGCCTGGATCTAGCCAACGAATCGCTGCTGCGCGCTCACATCCACGCCGTTTGGTTGGCTCAGGTGCGCCTGCCCCTAGGCAATTCCATTGAAACCGTCATCGACGCGGATCGGGAAGAGCTGCCCCTCAGGGAGACAGTGGCCCAGCAAATCCAACTTGAGGAGTCTGCCCGCCAACAAGTGAAGGAGCAGGTGCAGAAGCTGCTGGCCGCCGATCGCCAACTCCTAGATAAAAGCGGCTGGTTTAGCGAGCGCTGGCTTCAGCAGGTCATTGAAGAGGCACCCCAGGCTTTTGACCGAGCTTTCGATCGCTGGCGAGAGCTCTATCGGGCTGCCACGCAGCAGTTGGAAGCCGCTAACCGCCAGCTCCAGACGACTCGCCAAAAGAAAGACCAACAGGAAGCCGAGCGCCGCCAGCAAGAAGCCCTGCGCCAGCGCAACTTGCTGCTGCAGATTGGAACCCAGCGGGAGGAAAGCGACTTCTATCCCTACCGCTATTTGGCTAGCGAAGGCTTCTTGCCCGGCTACAACTTCCCTGCCTTGCCGGTGCGGGCCTGGGTGCCCCGCGGCAGCGAGGGCGAGTTCATCGCCCGGCCTCGCTTTTTGGCTATCCGCGAGTTTGCTCCCCACAACTTCCTCTACCATGAGGGCTGCCAGTGGGAAGCAGTGGTGTTTCAGGCTCCGCCCGGCGGCCTGGAGGAGCGCAAAAGTAGCCACAAGCTCTGTTTTAGCTGTGGGGCCTTTGCCGATCCCCACCTGGATTGCTGCCCCGTCTGCGGCACCCAGTTCGATGGGCAAAACAGCCTCTTTACCCAGCTTCTGGAAATGCCCAATGTGCGCATGCGGCGGCGGGATCGCATCACAGCTGACGAAGAGGAGCGGCGGCGGCAAGGCTACGAGCTGCAGACCTTCTTCCAGTTTGCTCCCGAAAGCTCTGGCTACCGCGTCCAAGAAGCTGATGTGCTGAGCGGACAAACTCCCCTGCTGCAGTTGCGCTATGCCCCGGCGGCCACCCTGCTACGCATCAACCACGGCTGGCGGGGAAGTGGAGGGCGCGGCTTTTTGGTCAACTTTGAAAATGGGGAAGTTCCCTCGCGAGCTCAGCTTGAGCGGAACAGGGCAGGCTCGTCCAACCCAGTCCCCCTGCAGTCCATTCGCCTGGCGGTGCGCAGTACCCAAAACCTGTTGCTGGTGCGCCTGGTTCAGCCAGGGGTGGAGAATCCGCAGGCCCTGGAGACCACCCTGCGCTATGCCCTCAAGCGAGGGATCGAAGAGACCTTTGAGCTAGAAGAGACAGAGCTGGCCGCCGAGTGCATCGGCCAGGGATCCCATCAGGCCATGCTCTTCTACGAAACAGCAGAAGGGGGCGCTGGCGTCCTGCGGCGCCTGGTGGAAGAGCCCCAGGCTCTAGCGGAAGTGGCCCAAGTGGCGCTGGAGATCTGTCACTTCCAGCTTTCAGAGGCCGGGATCCAAGACCTGCGGCCCGAATGCCGAGCAGCCTGCTACGAATGCCTGCTCAGCTATGCCAACCAACGGGAAGCGCTGCAGCTTGACCGCTATCAGATCCGGGATCTTTTGGGCCTGCTGGCCAACAGCCGCACCGAGCTGCGCTCCCTGGGTCGCTCCCGCCAAGAGCACCTGGAGTGGCTGCGCCAGCTCCTGGACCCTCGCTCTGAACTGGAGCGCCGCTTTCTCGAAACGCTGGCAGCAGGAGGGTATCGGCTGCCTGAGGATGCCCAGAAAGCCATTGCCGATCCCGACTGCGTCGTTGACTTCTTCTACAGCCCCAACATCTGCATCTTCTGCGATGGCCCAGTCCACGACCAGCCTGCCCAAGCGGAACGGGATCGCCAACTGCGCTCGCAGCTGCAGGGACGGGGCTACCGCGTGCTTGTTCTGCGCTACAACCAAGATTTGCAAGAGCAGCT
Organism: Synechococcus sp. R5-15; assembly: GCF_047462035.1. Classification (NCBI taxonomy): domain Bacteria; kingdom Bacillati; phylum Cyanobacteriota; class Cyanophyceae; order Synechococcales; family Synechococcaceae; genus Synechococcus; species Synechococcus sp. R5-15. The sequence goes on from NZ_JANSIK010000013.1 coordinate 29,981, forward strand.
GGCTCGCTACCCAGAAGTATTTGGCAAGGGCAGCTAGTCCTGCTGGTGGGAAAACAGATAAGCTCCCACAAAAGCCAGGATTACCGCCAAGCCGCCCAAAACTCCCACCGTGTACCAGGGAAACTCCGCAAGCGGCTGGTAGGCGGCTGCCCGCATGCCAATGCTGGCGTAGGAAAGGGGCAGGCAATAGACCAGCACCTGCAGGTAGGTCGGCAACTGGGCGGGATCGAAAAAGGTGGCCCCTAGGAAAGACATGGGCGTAATCAAAAAGTTGGTTAGCACGCCCACACTCTCCAGGCTGGGCACCTTCAAGCCAGCAATTACCCCAATGCCGGCAAAGACGGCGCAATCCAAAAGTAGAACCAACAGCGACAAGGGGTGAAGCAGGCCCCAGGCCCCCGTACCCAGCACCCCCACCGCCAACACCCCCAAGGCCGTCAGCAGGCCGCGGGCAATGCCCGCCAGCACCTTGCCCAGATGCAAAGACAAGGGGTGCACCGGCAACAGCAGCAGCTCTTCAAAGCTCTTGGTAAATAGCCGCGATCCACAAATGGAGAAGGTGGTGCCGGCAAAGCTGATGGTCATGGCTGAAAGAGCCACCATCCCCGGCAAGATAAAGCGCAAATAAGAACCTGCCGCCGTGGATCCGGCCACCTCGGCCAAAGCTTCGGCCCGCAGGGATCCCCCCAAGCCCACCCCAAAGGCAACAATGTAGATGAGGGGAGCCACCAGCCCCGAGGCCACCACCTGCCAAACTCGCCCCCGCAGATCCAGCCAGTCGCGCCAGAAGATGGTTAAACTGTCTTCCCAGATTCGCCGATAGGGTAGGGTCAGGGCACGGCATACCATAGGTTTTCTTCGCTGTATAAGAGGTCTTCTTGTTTTCTGCTGCCGCGGCCGTGGGGAACTGCTTGCTGCTCCCTACTAGTAACCGTAGTAGTTGGAGCGCCGCGACCGCCACCAGGCCACCGGCAGCGCCAATGCCTTGCTGAGAGTGGACACGTAAGCGCGGGTGCGAAAAACCTGGTAGTGGTTGCGCTCGATGGCGTTGAGAATCTGCCGGTAGAGCATCAAGGAAGCGGCTACCGGCCAGCGGGAGTCCGGCTGCAGGGTAGGGATCCCCCGTTCCGCTTGGGCATAGAGCTCTCTAGCCCGCCGGATCTCATAGTCCATCAAAGCCATCCAGCGCTCGTCAATAACATAGTTAAACAGGTCCCGCTCGGAGTAGTTGAAGCGGCGCAGATCTTCCAGGGGGATGTAGATCCGCCCGCGGCGGGCGTCCTCTCCCACATCCCGCAAGATGTTGGTTAGTTGCATGGCGATCCCCAGCGCCACCGCCTCCTCGCGGCCATCCCGGCCCGGCACAAACCCCATGATCTCCGAGCACATCAGCCCCACCACCCCAGCCACGCGGTAGCAGTAGACCCGCAGATCCTCCCAGGTGGCGTAGCGCTGGGTATCCAAGTCCATGCTCTGCCCCCGCAGCATCTCGCGAAACGGCTCGATGGAAAGGCGGTAGGTGCGGATGGTGTGGATCAAAGCGAGGTCCGTGGGGACTTGCGGTTCGCCTCCCTGGAAGAGCGACTCCAGATGGGATCCCCACTGCTCCAGCTTGCTGCGGGTGACCTCCACCTCTGCCTGGCTGGCTTCCAGTCCATCCAGCAACTCATCGGTTTGCCGCAGCCAAGCGTAGATGGCCCAGATGGCCCGCCGTTTGGACTGGGGCAAGAGCAGGGATCCCAGGTAGAAAGTCTTAGCGTGCTTGGCCGTAATCTGGCGACAGAGGGCAAAAGATTGCTCAAGTGGACTCATCTGGCTATCTCCAGGAGCACAGGGCCAGGATAGAGAAGGAAGAGGAACGGCGAGGGCACATATCAACACTACGGGAAAGCGGACGCCGCGGATAGCCTAGAAGAGGTTGTGGGGAAAAGAAAGATTCAAAAGGCATAGGAGGCGGACGGCGGAGAGCTAGACCCCCGCAGCTGCCAGAGTTGAGGCCGAGACAGAAGCGCGTTGAAATGGGATCCCCTTGTTGATGGCCTCCGCCGCCCACTTGCCGGAGAGGATGGCCCCCTCCATGCTGCCCAGGAAGGGCTGTAGGGTGTAGCTGCCCGCCAAGAAGAAGTTGGGAATAGGGGTAACTTGAGTGGGGCGATACTGCTGTCTGCCAGGGGTAGCCTTGTAGACCGAGCGCGGCGTTTTCACCACCACCCACTTGCGCACGCGGGCGGGGTTGGGGCCGGTAAGGTGCTGGGGAAAGAGTTTTTTCAGTTCCTCCAGCGTGGCGGCAAAGATCTCCTCATCGCCGCGATCAATCCACTCGGCAGCCGGAGCCAGCACCAGCTCCAACATGGACCGCTCCGGATCGGCATAGGCCCGGCAGGTGTTGCTCATGTCGGCATACACGCTCAATAGCGGCGAGCGGGAAAACAGGGAGTGATCGATGTGAGTAATCTTGCGGTCAAACCAGATCTGCAGGCTAATTACTGGCACCCCCTCCAGTTCACGCAGCTTTTGGAAAAAGGGGATCCCCCACCACTGCGCCGGCAGCAGCTCCTTGAGGGCATCCACCGAAAGGGCCGAGACATAGGCATCGGCAGTCACCTCCACCGGCCCAGAGGGGGTGGCTAAGCAAAACCCGGCCACGCTGTTATCGAGGTTGAGACGAATGTCCTGCAACGCCGCCTTCAAATGCACTTCCCCCCCACGGGCGACAATGTAGTCCACCATCGGCTGGCAGAGCCGCTCTGGGGGAGCGCCGTCTAGGTAGGCAATCCTAGAGCCATCTTTTTGCTGCAAAAAGCGGTTCAAGGCCGTCAGGGGCACCATGGCCGAGATCTCCTCCGGGTTGATGAAGGCCAGGGCCTTGGAGACGGCAATGAAAATATCGGTGTTGACCCGCTCGTCAATACCCTGCCGCCGCAGCCATTCCAAGAGGCTATAGCGATCCATCTGCTCCACATAGCGCTGGCCGCGAATCATGGCCGGCACCAGCCCCAGGGCAAACTTCACCTTTTCCCCCCAGGTGAGCATGTCGTTGTTGCGCAAGATGCCGACAATGGCGTTGAAAGGAGCGGGAATATCCGGCAGGTCAAAGCGGGAATAGGTGCCCGGCTTGTCCGGCTGGTTGAAAATCAAGCTGTGTTCCTTCCACTGCAGGCGATCGGAGATGCCCAGCTCCCGGAACAGCTGCAACGTGTTGGGGTAGGCGCCAAAAAAGTTGTGCAGCCCCGTCTCGATCCAGTCGCCGTCGGCATCTTTCCAGGCAGCCACCAGGCCACCCAAAACATCCCGCCGCTCAAAGAGGAGCGGTTGATGCCCGGCATCGCAGAGATACTTGGCACAGGCCAGCCCGGCCAGCCCGCCACCAGCAATGGCAACACGCATGAGGGTAACGACAAAGCAACATTTTTATTCTATTTGCAAACCGTTACAATTGCCGGGGCCAAGGGGCAGACGGAAGGCCGACCCAGCAAAAGCAGCGGAACAAGGGGATCCCTGAGCCCATCTGTCTCACTGCCGGGATCCCAATCGCTGGTAGGATACATACGGAAGAAAAAATAAAGATTTTCTGCAGTCCGGGGGAAAACAACGATGGCCAAACAAACACTGGGATCCCTGCTGTCATCTGGCTTTGATTTAAACGGCAAGCGCGTGCTGGTGCGCGCCGACTTCAACGTCCCGTTGGATCCCCAGGGCAACATCACCGACGACACCCGCATTCGCGCCTCCCTGCCCACCATCCAGGCCCTCACCCAGGCAGGCGCCAAAGTGATCCTCACCAGCCACCTGGGCCGCCCCGTCAAGAAGGACAAAGAGACAGGCGCGGTTAAGGTCGCCCGCGAGGGCAATAGCCTGGCCCCCGTAGCCACCCGTCTTTCTCAATTGCTGGGCCAGCCGGTTGCCTTTGCCCCCGACTGCATCGGCCCTGAGGCCGAGGCGGTAGTGAACCGCCTGGAAAACGGCCAGGTGGCCCTGCTGGAAAACGTCCGCTTCTACCCAGAAGAGGAGGACAACGACCCGGAATTTGCCCGCAAGCTGGCCTCACTGGCCGACCTGTTTGTCAACGACGCCTTTGGCAGCGCCCACCGCGCCCACGCCTCCACTGCCGGCGTCACCGCCTACCTCCAGCCTGCTGTGGCCGGCTACCTGGTGGAAAAGGAGCTGCAGTTTCTTTCGGGCGCCATCGAGAATCCGCGGCGCCCCTTGGCGGCCATCATCGGCGGCTCCAAAGTCTCCACTAAGATCGGCGTCATTGAGCGGCTCCTGGAAAAAGTGGACAAGCTCCTGCTGGGCGGCGGCATGATCTTTACCTTTTACCAAGCCCAAGGGATCCAAACCGGCAAGTCTTTGGTGGAAACCGACAAGCTGGATCTGGCCCGCTCCCTGATGGAAAAAGCCAAAGAGCGGGGGGTGGAGCTGCTGCTGCCGGTGGATGTGGTGGTAGCCGATAGGTTTGACAAAGATGCCCAGGCCCAGACCGTTTCCATCCACGCCATCCCCGAGGATTGGATGGGCTTGGACATCGGCCCGGAATCGATCAAAGCCTTCCAGGCTGCCCTGCAGGGGTGCCAAACCGTGGTCTGGAACGGGCCGATGGGCGTCTTTGAGTTTGACCGCTTTGCCCTGGGCACAGAGGCCATTGCCCGCACCCTGGCCGATCTCACTCAAGCGGGAGCCACCACCATCATCGGCGGGGGAGACTCGGTGGCTGCCGTGGAAAAAGTGGGCCTGGCCGACAAAATGACCCATATCTCCACCGGTGGCGGAGCCAGCCTAGAGCTATTGGAAGGGAAGGTGCTGCCCGGCATTGCCGCTCTCACAGAAGCGTAGGTTCCTCCTTCGGGTCGCAGCCCCTCCAATCCAAAAACCAAGCCAAAAAGTAGGGGCTGGATTCAGCCCCTCCTAACTTTAGTCGGTGTAGATCGCTGCAGCGATGGCGAGACAGGATCCGGCTTAGTGCACCACCACTTTAACGTTGGCGTTGTTCAGGCCAGGACGCTTCACCTCGGCCAAGGTCTTGTTGACGGCGTACTTTTGGTTGATGGAGTTGATCAACTCGGTTTGGTTGTGCTTCTTGGCCACGCCCCACAGATCGGCGATCAGGTCGTAGGAACCGTCGGGATTCTTCGACCAGCCCAGGTCGTAGTCGCCTTCCAACTGAGCCACGATGTCAGCGCGAACACGCTGGCCGTTGTAGCCACGCACGTCGGCGTTCAGCTTAACGGTGTAGCCGAGATCGCGCAGAGAGTTGATCAGGACTTGACCGTCAGTGATTTTGGTACGCAGGGTGCTAAAATGAGACATGGTGTTTCTCTCCTTTGTATAGGGGTTGGAACATCGACACAAACAATGGGCACTGTTCTTTGGGGAAGGTTTGGGCCCTGCCGTCCCTGCTTTGTCAAGGTAGCTTTGGATCCTCACCTCCTCCTAGAACTCCAGCCGCTGGTACTCGGCTACAGAGGCCGCTGCAGGCCGAGCCCGCTGCTGGGCCCATTCCCTCAACGCTACCACTTGCTCCGTCATGGTGCGAGATAGCGGTTGAGTTGCTTTCGTTGCTGCCAAAATGTCCAGTTGGGTAAATTCGCGGTTCTGGGCAAACGCTTCGTACATGGCAGCAATCAAAACTTGTTCGATCTCTGCGCCGGAGAAGCCTTCACAGGCGGCAGCTAGCTGGCGCAGGTCAAAGCGGCTGATATCGCGCCGCCGCTTCTGCAGGTGGATCCGAAAGATCTCGATGCGCTCGTTGATGTTGGGCAAGTCCACGAAGAAGATTTCGTCAAAACGGCCCTTGCGCAAGAATTCGCCCGGCAGACGGTCCACACGGTTGGCGGTGGCCATGACAAAGACCGGCGAGCGTTTCTCCTGCATCCAGGTCAGGAAGGAGCCAAAGATGCGGCTAGAGGTGCCCCCGTCGGAATCGCTGGAGCCTGCTGACCCGGCAAAGGCTTTGTCCAGCTCGTCGATGAAAAGGATGGCAGGGGCGAGAGATTCAGCAGTCCGCAGGGCACTACGCAGATTTGCTTCCGATTTGCCCACCATGGAGCCATCATAAACGCGGCCCATGTCCAGACGCAGCAGAGGCAAGCCCCAGAGACGAGCCGTGGTTTTGGCGATCAGCGACTTGCCACAGCCGGGTACGCCCAGGATCAGCATCCCCTTAGGCTGGGGCAGTCCATAGGCGCGAGCTCGCTCGGTAAAAGCTTCAGAGCGTTGCAGCAACCAGCGCTTCAGTTCTTCCAGACCGCCCACGGCGTCGATGGTCTCATCCTCTTCGATAAACTCGAGAATGCCGTTGCGCCGGATCAGTTGCTTCTTCTCAGAGAGGATGATGTCTACTTCTGCCTCGGTGAGGCGACCATGCATCACCACAGCCTTGCGGTAGACTTTTTCTGCCTCGTCCTGCGTTAGGCCCAGGGCCGCCTTGAGCAACTTTTCGCGGGTATCAGGAGCCAAAGGCAGGGAGCGCGGGATCTGCTCCAGCTGGCGGTTGAGGGCGCGCTCCAATGTGGCCATGTCCGGCAGGGGGAAGTCCACTACGCAAATGTCTTTCTCCAGCTCGACCGGGATCACCTGCACCGGCGACATGAGCAGGATGGTTTTGTGGGATCCCTTCAGGCTGGCAATAGCATCCCGCAGCCAGCGCTTCACCTCGGTGTTGTCCAAGAAGTCATGTAGGTCTTTGAAGACGCAGATGGCGGGATCCTTTTGCTCCATTACCCACTGGATGGCGGGCTGGGGGGATTGGGTGTTGTGCTGGGTGAGGCTGCGGGGGTTGCCGTATTCGACGATGCCGTGGGTAACTGTCCAAATGAATAGGCGACGCTGAGGCTTAAGGGTGCGGGCAATTGCTGCCAGAGCCGCTTCTGCCCGTTCCTCCTCTGGAGTCAGCAGGTACAGCAGTGGGTATTGAGCTTGAATGAGGATGCTTAGCTCTTGCATGGGAAACACCAACTGCAGAGGGGAAATTTCAGGAGCCGCCAGAACGGTTGAAAAATGGGGTTCGAGTTGCCTAGGTATTGGATTGCACTTGGGAGTACGCCCTTGTTGGATGGATTTTGAGAGGATTTTAGAAGCCTTCTGTGTTGCTGTCTGCTCCTATCAGCTCAAGTTCCTGAAGGGGGCCCGCTTGGGAGCGTTCTAGCAGGGTACCAGAGCATCCTGCCGTTGCTCTTCCGAGCCAGCAGCCGATCCCCAGTATTCTGGCTCCACCTCTTCAAGGATGGCTTCGGCAGCCGATGTCTGGTGCAGGGAAACCACCTCTCCATCGCGGATAACAAATGGGTGACTACACTTGGGACATTGATGGACACGATAGGCGCTACCTTGTACCCCTTCAATGACCTCTGGGTGAAGCAGATAGAAGGTAATGGCCTTCTCTGCCACTGCCGACATCGGCTCCCGCTCCACGGCAGCCCGAATCTTCAGATTCCGGTGCAGCTCAGGTGAGAGATACAGGGTCACCTTCTGCTTGGACTCTGTGCCTTCCACTACCTCTGGCCGATGATTCATGGCTAACCGCTTTCTTTGAATTGCTTGCCAAACTTGGGGCCTATCATAGCCAGTCTGCCGGCTTGACGGCAAGTTTTTAACAATCTGTAACAAACAATTTTCTTGATGGCCCTCTGTGGATACCTGCGGCTGGGGGAGTAGGCTAGGTGGAAGACAAGGAGCGGAATGTCCAATCCCTATGGAACGCTTGATCAACACCCTCAGCAAAAATTTCTCTAGCTGGGGCCGCCGTGCCCTGGTGCAGGCCAGCGATGGTTTGGCCAGCTTGAGAGACACTGCCGTGGATAACGGCAATCTGTTACTCTGCAAGGCTCGCATCGCGTTCGCGGATGCCAGCTTCACCACCCTAAAGGCAATTCGGTCTCGCTTTGGCGCCAGTCGCTGACGGTTGGGCAGAAGCACCCTGCTAGCCGCCCAGATCTTGCAGCCGATAGAGGCTGGCATAGAGCCCGCTGAGGGCCATGAGCTCGGCATGGGATCCCTGCTCTTTGAGTTCCCCCCGCTGCAGAACCAAGATGCGATCCACATCGCGGATGGTGGAAAGGCGGTGGGCGATGATCAGGGCGGTGCGATCCCGCAGCAGGGTGTCTAGAGCGGATTGCAGGAGGGCTTCGGTGCCCACATCCAGGCTGGCGGTGGCTTCGTCCAAAACCAAGATTTTGGGATCCCGCCACATGGCCCGCACAAAGCTGATAAGCTGTTTCTGGCCGCTGGAGAGGTTGCTGCCCCGCTCTCGCACAGGGGTGGCGTAGCCTTGGGGCAAATTGCGGAGGAAGTCATGCAGGTTGAGTTGGCGGGCGACCTGCTCCACTGCCGCTAGATCTGCCTTCTCTCCTAGGGTGATGTTTTGCTGGATATCCCCGGAAAACAAAAATCCATCCTGCAGGATTACCCCTAGGTGGCGGTGCAGCTCAGCCTGGGGGAGATCCCGAATATCAACGCCGTCAATGCGAATAGATCCCTGGGTTACGTCGTAGAGACGGCAGAGCAAGCGAATGATGGAGCTTTTCCCGGCTCCCGTGGGCCCCACCAGGGCCACTTTTTCTCCGGGGCGGATGGTGAAGGTGAGGTCTTTGAGCACCCACTCCCCGGGGTTGTAGGCAAACCAGACGTGCTCGAACTGCACCTCTCCTCTGGCATTGGGGGGCAAGTGGCGGGGCTGAGCGGGATCCCGGATGGCGACCGGCAGGCTGAGGATGGCATCGATGCGCTCGACGGCGGTGAACCCCGCCTGCAGGGCGGTGAACTTTTCCGCCAACTGCCGCAGCGGGTTGAAAAACCGTTGCGAAAAGAGAATAAAGGCGTAGAGGCTGCCAAAGGTGAGGGGTTCCCCGGGCAGGGGCAGGGATCCCGTCCATCCCCCTCCAAGTGAGCCCCTACCGGCTGACATCACCTGCTGCCCGCCCACCCAGAGCAAAGCCGCCACGGCCAGCCAAGACACCCACTCCAAAACGGCAGAAAGGGCAGAATCATAGAGGATGGTTTGATCCACTTCCCGGATGTAGCGGCGGTTCATGGTTTGAAAAATCTCGCTATTGAGCCGCTCCCGCCGAAACAGTTGCACCACGGTAATGCCCAAGATGTTCTCCTGGATCCAGGAGTTCAGCTTGGAGAGTTCTTCGCGCACGCGAAAGTTGGCATCCCGAAAGCGGCGCTGCAACTCGAGGACAACAGCGCTGATGGGCAGGACGATCAAGATCAGCAGCAAGCCCAGATCCCAGCGTTGGCTGAGCATGACCACCGCGATCACCCCCAGGGTAAACAGGTCGCTGACGATGCCGACGGCACCGGTGGAAAAGACATCTCCCAGGGCTTCCACATCGTTGGTGATGCGGGTGATCAGCTTACCCACCGGGGTGCGGTCGAAAAACTGAGCCGGCAAGGCCAGAATGTGGGCGAAGAGATCGTCGCGGATGTCGCGGGTCATCAACTGCCCCAGCTTTTGGCTGACATACCCTTCCAGGGCTTGGAAGAGCCAGCGAACCAGTACCGTTAGGATCAACAGCCCCACATAGGGCCAAAGGTCGGAGAGGATCCCGGCCTCACCTCGTTCCAGCGCTCGGGCAATGGGGCCATCCAGAGCCCGCTGTAGGATCAGAGGCTGCACCGCATCCGCCAGCGCCAAGGGAGGCAGAAAGGCCAAGGCGGCCAACAGTAGCTTCAGGTGCCGACGGGCGTAGGGCCAGAGGAGCCGCAGCAGCCGCCAATCGCTGGCTCGCCGCGGGCGGGGATCCCTACTTAAATCGGTATCGGGGGGAGAGGCGGCAAGGCTCACAGGCTTACACCCGAGAACAACAAAGACAACTCATAGAGAGCACTGATCTACTCTAAGCGCTCTCCCTGAGGGAGAGGGAGTTTGGGATCCGCAAGGGTTTCCTCGCCATTGGGAATGGCTATAGCTGCACCCCTAATGGCTCTGGGACGGACGGAAAACTGGCCGCTTCAGCTAGAAATCGCAGGAGCCCCGCACTGTACCCGTAGGGTCAGTGCCGGGAGGAATGCGCTTTGAT
>NZ_JANSIK010000014.1:0-15476 GCF_047462035.1 Synechococcus sp. R5-15
TGGCCCTGTTCACCCCCTGATGATCCATCCAGTGGCGCAGGCACTTGTTGCGCACGAACTGGGCAGTCCGGATGGCCTCATCCAGGGCTTGGTACTGCTGGGCTGTGCCGTTGAGGAGCTTGGCTTCGAGGACGCGCATGGGCCCACTCTAGCGCAGGTTAGCAAGATAAAAGCCGCCCTGGTCGCGTCAGCGGGCCGTAGGCCTTAGGGCGGGGCTTTAGACCCAGTTTTTTGGTAACTGTTCCGGGGTGGGACGGGCAGGGGTGTCAATCACCGTGTGCTGAAAGCCTGTGGGCGTGGGAGTGGTGGGATCCCCGGCCAATACCTTGATAGGAAAGGATGATCCCCGTTCTGCCCAGCGAGAGGCCGAGCGATTGGGATCGGCGTCGATCAACAGGGCCATCCCCGACCCACCCGCAGGAGCTGCCCCTTGTTTTTGCTGAAGGTAGAGGGCCAAATGCACCGCTGTAGTGGTTTTGCCCACGCCCCCTTTGAACCCCAAGACCGCGATATTCATCTGCCACACACCCTCCCACCCTGGTTTTACTGCCCAGTTGCGCAGGCGGCAAGAGGCTAAAGTGGGCATTGGGGTCTTGGGGCAAATCGGAAGAGCCGGGCGCGGGGGGAAGCGTTCCCGGTTCCGCAATCTTTAGGCTTCGCCGGTAGGATATCCTTGGCTGGCATAACCGGCTGGCTTTGGAGAATCTGACCATGCCTCATCTCTCGCGATCCCATTCCTCCTTGGGCTTGGCTCGCTCTTGGTCTATTCCGCTGGGGTTGTGTCTGGCCCTGAGCATAAGCGCCTGTGGCGGCGGGGGTTCCAGTCGCCCGCTTCCCCCAGTCTCAGCTCCTCCCACAGGACGAATTGAGGGATCCCATTTCGACGATCTCAACGGCAATGGGCTGCGGGATCCGGGGGAGCCGGGGCTGCCGGGCATCGCCACCTTTTTGGACTTAAACGGCAATGGCCGCCTCGACCCGGGGGAGCCCAGCACCGTCAGCGATGCCAGCGGTAACTTTCGCTTCTCCAACTTGCCCCCTGGCACCTACCGCGTCACCGCCCTTTTGCCCCCAGGGCGAATCTTCACCACGCCGCGCTCAGGCTTGGGGCTGGAGCGGATTGTGGGCGGCAGACCTGCTCCCGAAGGGGCCTTTCCCTGGATGGTGGCCTTGCTGAACGCGGCTGAGCCGGATCCTTTTCAAGCGCAGTTTTGCGGCGGATCCCTGATCGCGCCGGAGTGGGTAGTTACCGCTGCCCACTGCTTTTTCGACGACCAAGGCGAGCCGGCCGTGGATGTCCAAAGTCTGGATCTGCTGTTGGGTACCACCGTCTTGCAAATCGGTGCCGGCCAGCGAATTCAGGCTGCGCAAATTGTTATCCACCCCAACTACGACCCCCTACGAGGGACAGAGGGGGGGAATGACATTGCCCTGGTGCGCCTCTCTCGGCCAGTGGACCTGCCTACCCTGCCGCTGGTGCAGCCCAACCAAACCAACCTGACTGCCCCTGGTACTCTCGCCACCATCCTTGGCTGGGGAGCCACCTTCCCCCGTCTCGAGGAGGAGCCCAGCGGCTTTCCCGGGGCTCTACAGCAGGCTGAAGTTCCCATTGTCGCCAACGAGGTGTGCAACGCGCCCCAATCCTACAATGGCACCATTTTAGATACCATGCTCTGCGCCGGCTTTCCCCAGGGAGGAGTCGATACGTGTCAGGCTGATAGCGGTGGGCCTTTGATTGTGTCCAGTGGCACGGGTTTTGCCCTGGCCGGAATCACCAGTTTTGGCATCGGCTGCGCCCAGCCCAATTTCTATGGGGTGTATACGCGGGTGTCTAGCTTCGCCGGTTTTGTGCAATCGGTAATCGGCAGTGCCCCCAGCCCAACTCCAGCACCACCCTCCCCTCCACCCCCCACCGGGACAACTGCTTCATTCGTTGTCAATTTGAGGGAAGGTGAGGTGGTTGCGGGGCTCAACTTTGGCAGCCGGGCGCAGTGAACACGAACTGTGGCAGCAAGCAGTGGTGTGGCGATCGTTTAGCTAGGCCGCCGTTCGCGCTAGCGGGACGGAGTCCTTGAAGCCCTGCCCTCTGTCCGTAGGACGAGGGTCGGAATGAAAGGCGGACATCCCCTGTTCTATAATCAACCTGGCTGTGCAAAACGGCATTGCCGGAATCTGGTACAGCTACGCGGTGGGGCATCCCGTGTCTGCTCGTGGGGGGTTCTTGCACTAGCTCCCCAATGAAGCGAGAAGCCCGCTCCGTACCGCCAGCAGTCGGAGTCGGGAGTATGTCACGATAGGGATCCCTGTTGTAACCAAACCCATTTGATTGACGGAGGAGATGTCTTTCCTATGACCCAAGTGACGATTGGCGAAAACGAAGGGATCGAATCGGCGCTGCGCCGCTTCAAGCGCCAGGTTTCTAAGGCGGGCATTTTGCGGGATTTGCGCAACCATCGGCACTTTGAAACCAACCTAGAAAAGCGCAAGCGCAAAGCGGTGGCCGTCCGGCGCAACCGCCGCAAATCTATGGCCTAGGCCATTGCCGACACTCGGAAATCTGAACCCCTCTGAACAGGGCTTGTAGCCCTGCCTGAGGTTCTGACGTTAGTTTCTCGGAATCTGGGTTGGGCCAGCCTGCAGGGATCCGCTCAACACGTTAATTTCCAGCATCAGTTCTTCGCCAACATAGCTCTCGGGCAAAGGAGCAAAGGGGGCTGAGCGCTGGATGGCACTGAGCACGGCTGCATCCAACAGGGGATCTTCTGAGGGGGTTTGCAGGCGCAGTTCCCGCAGGGATCCCTGTCGATCCAGACGCACCTGCACCACCGTTACGTAGGATCCGGATGCCCGCCGTACCATCCAGTGTTGGCGAACCCTTTCCTGAAATTGAGCCAAGTAGTCTCCCCAATCCGGATCGGCGGTGGCATTGAGGCTGGGTGGGCCTGCCCGCGAGGACTCGATCCCACTGGTGCGACCAAGGCTGGAGCTGTGGGATCCGGTCGGAAAAGTCGGGGGCAAGGTGGGAGAAGGCTCTTCCAACGGGGCTGCGATCGGCTCTGGAGAGGGGGAAGTTGGATGCGGATCCGCTGGAGCCGACAGGTGGGGTTGTGGCAAAACCTCAGGAGAACTTGCTGCTCTTTCGGGTTGAGGCTTGAGGGATTGAGCAGGAGAGATCTGAGCCGATTTGGTCTCCACTGCTGCTGCCGAGGAGGTAGCCAGTAGGCTTTGCAGATGCTGACGATAGTCCTGCAGTTGCTGGCGCTGCAGAGAGGACAGAGGCCAGTGATCCAGCCATTCTTCCGTCAGATGTAGCGCCTCTGCCCAATTGTGATCGGCAACTGCCTGCTCCAGAGCTGCTAAACCCGCTGACAGATTTTCTAACCTGGCCTCTGGCTGCTGCTGAGGAGAGGCAGAGTTCCGGGCGGGCTGGGGCACCTCAAGCTCCCTTGTCGGCGGAGAAAGGATCTCAGGGACAGGACTCCCTGCGGCTGAGGCAACCAAAGGCTGTGCCGTTGCAGAAGTGACCTCTACCCATTCACCTGGATTGGCCACTTGCGACTGCCGCACCGATACGTGATCCTGAGGTTCAGAGACACCGGACTCACGGGCGGAGACGGGCGCAATCCACTGCGGCTCTGGGGGCGGCTCGTCTGCCACCTCCACCCACTGAAAGGAGATTATCTCCTCCTCCGGGATCCCAGGCCGCCAACCCATCCAGCTCATCGCCATGAAATGCAACCCTGCCGAGAGCACGTTGGCCAGCCCCAGGCGCCAAGGTAAGGAGCGGCGTTCCTGCTGTCGTTCTTGTTGAGAACGGCTGAGGCGGGGCTCTGGATCCACCTCTCCGTCTGTCAAGCAATTTGCCTGGCTCTCAGCAGCCGGTTCTGGTTTGGGGGAGGTGGACTCTGCAGTAGGTTGGGCCGGGATCCCTGTGTTACGGAGATCTCGGTTGGGGTTCAATTCGTTTTGCACCTTTCCACCTCTCCCCACAGCCACATGCCAACAGAAGCCCACCGACACTTTTCTACTTCCCTCAATCAATAGCCCATCTCTGGATAGAGGGGGAGTTGTCGATGTCCAAACGCGACCGCTGTGGCAGGGCAAAGCTGTGTTGGCTTATACGGACTTCTGCCATTTCAACGCCTATCTTTTTCACGGGGGGCGGTGCTTTGAGCCACCTAGGCTCACGAAAAGCCAGCTCATGATTCTCCGAACTAGAGCTTGTGGAGCGGGTTTATGCTTGTTACCCAGCAACCTGTCCTGAGGCGGTTTTGGTACCCCGTGATCCCGATGTCGGCCCTGGAAACCGGCCCACAAGCTTTCACGCTGCTGAAGACTCCTCTGGTGCTTTGGCTCAATGAGTCAGGGCAGCCTTGCGCCGTCTTGGATCGTTGCTGCCATCGCTCGGCCCAACTTTCCAAAGGGGTTGTTTGCAATGGCCACATCCGCTGCCCCTATCACGGCTGGGAATTTGACGGCTCCGGCACCTGTGTGAAGGTGCCCCAACTTACAGACAACTTCATCCCCCCTACCTACAAGGTGGAGGGGTTTCGCTGCCAAGAGCGCTATGGCTATGTTTGGGTGGCATTGGCGGATCCCTTGACCGATATTCCCGAGATCTCAGAGGTGGCGGATCCCCGGTTTCGCCAAATTCATCAGTTCTATGAGGTCTGGAAATGCGCCGGCCTGCGCCTGATGGAAAACTCCTTTGACAATGCCCATCCCCACTTCGTCCATCACCAGAGCTTTGGGGTGATCTCCGAGCCTGTACCCCCAGATCTGGACAGCCTTGAAGAACTGGAATATGGCCTTCGGGCCACCTCTGTTTTGCCGGTGTTCAACAGTGACTTGCAGAAGCAAAACTTGCGGATGTCAGAGGATCGCACAGTGCGTATCCTGGAGGGCACCTGGTTTATGCCTTTTGGTCGCAAGCTCAAAATCACCTACCCCAACGGCCTCATCCACATCATTTTCACAGCGGCTACCCCCATCGACGACCAAACCTCGCAGGTGGTGCAATTCTGTTTACGCAACGATTCGGAAGCAGAGGTGAGTGCTGAGAGTATCATCGCCTTCGATCGGCAGGTGACCCTTGAGGATCAACGGGTTCTGGAAAGCACCGACTATGACGTTCCCCTCGATATCAAGGCGGAGCAGCACATGTTTACCGATAAACCCAGCATCGTCATGCGTCGCAAGCTGGCTGCCCTTTTGAAAGCCCACGGAGAGGTGGAAGTGCGACGCAGCAGGGGACAGGGATCCCGAACCCACGCCAATGGTCGGGCAGACCCAAAAGAGGGGCCGGAGCAGCCCCCCTTGGGTTTGAGAGTCTTGATTAGATTCCTCGTCAGAGCAGGGAGAGGCGCTCTCCTCGTAACTGGAACTACTTGATCTTGACGGTGGCGCCGGCTTCTTCCAGCTTTTTCTTGATGTCGTTGGCTTCCTCCTTGGGAACTCCTTCTTTGACGGGTTTGGGAGCCGCCTCGACCAGATCTTTGGCATCCTTCAGACCCAAGCCGGTCAACTCGCGCACCACCTTGAGGATGGCGATCTTCTTGTCGGCTGGCACAGCCTCGAGGATGACATCAAAGGCAGTTTGCTCTTCCACCGGCTCA
The DNA here is from genome assembly GCF_047462035.1 of Synechococcus sp. R5-15. NCBI lineage: Bacteria > Bacillati > Cyanobacteriota > Cyanophyceae > Synechococcales > Synechococcaceae > Synechococcus > Synechococcus sp. R5-15. The sequence goes on from NZ_JANSIK010000014.1 coordinate 5,616, forward strand.
GGGGCTGCCGCCGGAGCTGCCGCCGCCGCTGCCACAGGAGCTGCCATGACCATGCCGCCGGCTGGGGCTGCTGCACTGACGCCAAAGGTTTCCTCGATGGCTTTCACCAGCTCGGAAGCTTCCAGCAAGCTCAAGGCTTTCAACTCTTCCAAAATCTTTGCAACGCGCTCTGAAGACATGATGGTTTCTCCTTGGGGGTAACAGAATCGATACACAGGTTTGGGCTGATGAACCGAAGCCCTTTAGGCAGCCTCCTTGTCGGCAATGGCCCGGATGGCCCGCCCCAGAGAGGCTGGGATCTCGTGGATACCGCGCGCCACTTGCGTGGGCACAGCATTGAGCCCGACCGCCAGGCCGGTGGCCACCGACTTGAGGCTGCCCGCCACTTGGGCCATGAGCACTTCCTTGGGCGGTAGCTCGGCGATGGCCTTGGCCTGCTCCAAGGTCAGGGATAGCCCTTCAATGCCAGCACCGCGGAACTCGGTTTTCTTGGTTTGCTTGGCAAAATCTTGATACGCCTTCAGGGCGGCTGAAATATCGCCCCGAATCAAGATAAAGGCCGTCGGCCCCGCCAAAAAGGGAATGATCCCTGCCCAAGCTTTTTGGTCGGCGATGGCTCGCCGCATCAGGGTATTCTTAACAACCATGCAAACCGAATCCGACTTGCGCAGCTCTGCCCGCAGTTGGTCCATCTCCGCAACGGTCAGCCCCTTGTAGTCGATCACCAGCACCATTTGGCTGGCCTGCAGCAGGGATCGGACTTTATCGACGATCTCCGCTTTCTTCGCTAAAGGTTGCTTGCCCATGCGCTCACCTCCTTTGTTGTCAATGGTCACCCAGGGTTAACGGGTGGTGAATCTGGGTTCTGCCAAACAGAATGCGTCCCAGCCGTGGCCGAGACGCATGGAGATAAGCGCACCATCAAAAGCGATCCAAGAAGGGATCCCTTTGAACTTCGCTCAAACCTCGGCAGGAGATTAAGCCCGCGGGCACCTGCTGTCTTCGGCTTGCTATTCGACTGGGGAAAGATGTTCTGCCGGGATCCTCCTCCAAATTACACTCACTCAAACCCTTTTCAACCCATCGCAGCGCCGAAGCCAGGCTTAGGTCGCCAACTTCAGCTCCCGCAGGGCATTGATATCAACCTCAATCGAGGGGCCCATTGTAGCAGAAACGTGTAGGGTTCGCCAATACTTGCCCTTGGCTCCAGAGGGACGGTTGCGATCGATGGACTCCTGCACTGCCTTTAGGTTCTCCAGCAGAGCTTCGACGGGGAACTTGCACTTGCCGAAGATCAAATGCACAATGCCGGTGCGATCTGCCCGATACTCCAGCTTGCCGGCTTTAAACTCTTTGATCGCCTGGGCCAGATCCATGGTCACCGTTCCCCCCTTGGGAGAGGGCATGAGGCCGCGCGGCCCCAACAGCCGCCCCAGCTTGGCCACTTGGGGCATCACATCGGGGGTGGCGATCAGAAGGTCAAAATCTATAACTCCCTTGCCGATTTCCTCGATCAGGTCTTCATAGCCAACCCGATCCGCCCCTGCATTTTGGGCCTCCACCACTTTCTCGCCGCGGGCAATCACCGCCACTCGGATTTCTTGGCCGGTGCCCCTGGGCAAGACCACAGTGGTGCGCAGTTGTTGGTCGGCGTACTTGGGATCGATCCCCAGGCGGATGTGAACCTCTGCCGCCTCTTCAAATTTGGCGGTGGCCGTCTCTTTCATCAGGGCCAAAGCCGCTTCGGGAGCATAGGCAATGGGCTTCACCTTCTCCCGCAAAGCCTGCATACGTTTGGAAAGCTTTCGAGCCATCGTTTCTCCTCGGGGTACTGGCGAGAACTTCTCTCCCCCACAGTGGTTTGCTAGAACAACTTTTTCAAGACCGTGAACACCTCAGACCGGGCAAGGGATCCCTCCATCAATCCACCACCGTCACCCCCATGCTGCGAGCAGTTCCGGCAATAATTTTCATGGCCGCCTCCACATCGTGGGCATTCAAATCCGGCAGCTTCTGCTCGGCGATCTGGCGCAGTTGAGCTCGGGTCAGGGATCCCACCTTGGTTTTGTGGGGCTCGCTGGAGCCAGACTCAATGCCCAGAGCCTTCTTGATCAACACCGAAGCCGGCGGCGTCTTGAGGACGAAGGTAAAGCTGCGATCCTCGAAGATGGAGATCTCAACCGGTACCACCATCCCGGCCTGATCCGCCGTCTTGGCGTTGTACTCCTTACAAAAGGCCATGATGTTGACCCCGTGTTGACCCAAGGCTGGGCCAATGGGGGGAGCGGGGGTGGCCTTGCCCGCCTGAATGGCCAACTTGACCACGGCCACCAACTTCTTAGCCATGAAACGCAGTTACACCTCTTTTCGCACTTGACCAAACTCTAATTCTACCGGGGTATCGCGCCCGAAAATCGAGATCAACGCCTTGAGCTTGCCCCGTTCTGGGCTGACCTCCACCACCTCGCCGTAGAAACCCTGGAAGGGGCCGGATAGCACCTCGATGCGATCCCCAGGGGCCATGTCGATTTTGAGGGGCACTTCCTCCACCTCGACGCTGCTGAAGATGCGCTGGACTTCGCTTTGGCTGAGGGGACGCGGTGTAACATGCCCCCGACCGCGACCGTAGGCCCGTTTTTCTTCCGTGCCAACAAAGTTGATCACATTGGGGGTTGTTTTCACCACCATCCAAGTGTCGTCGTTCATGTCCATGCGTACCAGGACATAGCCGGGAAAAATCTTCTCCTCTTGCTCCTGGCGCTTGCCGGTTCGATCCAGCTTGAAGCCCGTTCGCTTCGGGATCACCACCTCGACAATTTGATCCGCCACATCCAAAGCAGCCGCCCGTTGCATCAGGGTGCTCTTCACTTTGTTTTCGCAGCCTGAGGCCACCTGCACGGCGTACCAGCGCAGGTTGCGACGCTCTTGACCTTCCCCCTCGTCCGGTTCCGGGATCGCGTCTGCAGGCTCAAAGTGCTCCACACGGCCCCCACGACGTTTTCGCTGCTGCTCTGGCCTCATCACCTCACATCCTCCCTGTAGCCATCCTTGAACATGACTCTCTTGCCCCTCAGGACAGAACATCACAAGAACAGCTGAGTGGCTACCCAAGCAAACACTTGATCGACCAGGTAGATGAAGGAAGCAAAAGCCAACACAATCAGTAAGACCCCTACCGACTCGCCGATCAATTGCCGGCGGCTCGGCCAAACAATCTTGCTTAATTCTGTGCGGGTCTCTTGAATAAAACCCAGGATCCCTTTGGGTGCGGTGGAACTGTCTTTGGAGTGGCCCCGGCTGGCGGGATCCAAACGCTGTTCCGTATCGGCTTTGCTGGAGGGGGTGCTCTTAACCACGGCGGTGTTCTCCTAATGGATCCCGAAAACGGTGTACCGCATTTCAGCAGGCACGGGATCGGCTTTGCGATCCTAACAGATTTACCGGGAATGGGATCCAACCTTAGGGAGTGGGGGTGGGCTCAGGTGCCAAGGAACCGGGAGAAAGCGGGAGGGAGCGGCGGCGGGATTGGTTAAATTGCTCCACAGCAGCATCAACGCTGGCCTTGCCGTCCCAGCGGGAAGCAGCATTCTGGCGGGAGAGGAAGTCGGCAGCCCGGAAGAGATCGTTGACGTTGATGCTGGTGCCATCCAACAGAGGGGGATTGCTGTCGCGGCGAATGGCATCGTTGACACTTCCGCTTTGGGCCAGGGCCACCCCAGAACCGCTCAGAACCGAGCTCAAGGCCATTCCCACCAGAAGCAGCACTGGGGGCGAGGGGATCCCACGCCAGCAGACGGGCGATGGATTCAGGAGACGGTTGAGAAGCTTGCCGAGCATGATTTATTTCTCCGCTTCGTTTACACGAGGGTGCTGCTCCGCCAGCCCCTCTACCAACAACTGCTGCTCTTCGGCGGTCAAGGGGCGCTTGGCCAACAGGTCTGGCCGCCTTTGCCAGGTTCGAACCAGCTGCTGCTGCAGACGCCAACGGGCAATTGCTTGATGGTCGCCTGAGAGGAGTACCGGCGGCACCTTGTGCCCCTGAAACTCTGCCGGGCGGGTGTATTGAGGATAGTCCAACAGCCCCGCCTGGAAGCTTTCGCTCTTTAACGAGTCTACCTTGCCTACGGTGCCCGGCAAGAGCCTCACCACGCCGTTGATCAGGGCCAGCGCCGGAATTTCCCCCCCCGTCAGGACAAAATCCCCCAGCGACACTTCACGGGTAGCCAAGTGTTCCCGGATGCGTTCGTCAAAGCCTTCGTACTGGCCACACAGCAGGATCAGCTGCGCCTTCTGGGCCAGCTCCTGCAGCAGCGCCTGGTTTAGCGGTTGCCCCTGGGGCGTCAGCAGAATGATCTCGCAGGGATCCAACCGGGGCAGGGAGGCGACAGCAGCGAAGAAAGGCTCTGGCTTGAGCACCATGCCCACCCCACCCCCGTAGGGCTCATCATCGACACGGCGGTGCTTATCGGTGGCGAAGTCGCGTGGATTGGTGCAGTGGACTTCGGCGATCCCCTGCTGTAGGGCTTTGCCCACCAGCCCAATGCGCAGCGGCGTTTCAAAAAATTCGGGGAAAAGGGTAAGGATATCGAACCGCACAGGACTCAGGACGAGGTGCGCAACCGCTCCAAATCCAGGCGCAAGGACTCAATCTGATGGATCAGCTCCATCAACTCAGCCATCTCTTCTCTGGAGATAGCCGGCTTGTTGGGGGAGGAAGCTGGTGTCGGGGGAGCATTCTCGACAGGCGCTTCAGAGTCAGGACTTGCCGAGGGGGCGTTGGCGGCTGGATCCCTGAGACTCTCAACGTAACGAACTGCCTCCTGCTCGATCAACTCTCCCTTTTGCTCCAGCTCCGCCGCCAGTTGTCCCAAGTCCATCGAAAGGCGGTTGAGGTTTTCGGTGCGCTTTTCCGGGTCTTGCAGGATCTCCACCAAAGCGGTGGCCGTGCCGTAAAAAATGTGGCGAGCCCGCGTGAACCAATCTGAAGAGTGAGAACTCATGGCAGCAGAAAGAGGTGGGTTGTGGATTATTCTAGGCGATCCACCCACCGGGATTGACCCAAGCATTGCAGACTGAATACCCAGCGCCGAAGGACAGACTGGGATCTAATTCTCCAAAATCCTAGGGACACTCTCAGTCTTAAGGCAGGGCTCAATCGACAGCGCGGATCTCGCCACTGTTTAGGCGCTCCACAATCGATTCCAGCAGTTCGTGCTCTTCTGGGGAAATTTCTTGATCGGCCATGACGGCACTGAGAATCTGCTGTTGCTCGGCGCGAGTCAAGACTTTGTCCGCCAAAGCCCGGTTGATTAGAGCTCTCAGCTCAGAGGGTTGAGAGGGTTCCACCGTTTTTCTCCTAGCGCTGGAGGGCAAGGGGTCCCATAATGGGGTTCTGGATCCAAAAAGCAATGGACAGCGGCCCACCACCCAGTATAACGGTACGGCTGTGGAAACCCAGGTATCCTCAAAAGACCAGAGATCCCAACCTGTGGGGGTGATTGGCGGCGGGCAGTTGGCGCAGATGTTGGCCTTGGCAGCTCGCCAGATGGGGATCCCGCTGGTGGTGCAGGCTGCTGCTCCCACCGATCCGGCGGTGGCAGTGGCCGATGGGGTGGTTTGGGGATCCACAGCCGACAGCCAGGCCACGGCCCAGTTGTTGGAGCGCTGCCCGGTGGTTACTTTTGAAAACGAGTTTATCCCTCTGCCGGAGCTGAAAAAACTGGATCCGGAGGGATCCCGCTTTCGTCCCAGCCTCAGCACGCTAGAGCCGCTGCTGGACAAGTTGCACCAACGGCAGTTTCTGGCGCGGTTGGGGTTGCCGGTGCCGACTTTTTTTCCGCTGGAGGCGGTGTTGGATTCGGCAGACCTGGCCGGGTTGGGCTTTCCGGTGGTGCTCAAGCGACGGCGACAGGGCTACGATGGGCAGGGCACCCGCATCTTGCACGAGCGAGCGGCTTTGCAGCAGGCCCTTAGCCAATCTGAGGGGATCCCGCTATTGCTGGAGGAATGGATCCCGTTCGAGCGGGAGCTGGCGGTGATGGTAGCGCGGGGGCTGAAGGGAGAGATCCGGGTTTATCCGGTGGTGGAAACTGTGCAGATTGAGCAAATCTGCCGCCATGTCCTGGTGCCTGCCCGCATCCCCCCAACCACCGAGGCCGAGATCCGGCGCTTGGCAGCCGATCTGATGGAAAAATTGGGTGCAGTTGGCGTGTTTGGCATCGAGCTGTTCTGGGTGCCGCCGCCCCACCCCAAGGCCGGGATCTGGATCAACGAAATCTCGCCGCGGGTCCACAATTCCGGCCACTACACCCTGGAAGCCTGCCACACCTCACAATTCGAGCAACACCTGCGGGCCATCCTCGGCCTGCCCTTGGGGGATCCCTCCCTCAAGTGTGGGGGGGCAGTGATGGTGAACCTCTTGGGCTATGAGCATTCCACCGGCGATTACGCAGAAAAGCGGCAGCGCCTGGCCCAGCTCCCCAATGCCACGGTGCATTGGTACCACAAAACCCCTGCCCGCCCAGGGCGGAAACTGGGCCATGTAACCGTCTGTCTGCCGACTGCTCCCTCTCCTTTCGAAGCAGCAGCCCTTGTCCGCACCCTCGAATCCCTCTGGTACCCCCAGCCATGAGCCAAGTGTCGGATCCCTCATTTTCTCCAGCCACACAAGCCCTGATCCAGGCGATGCAACGGCGGGATGTGCCCGCGGTAGCTCAGCAGGTGAACGGCTTGTCCCCTCAAGAGCGCCCTGCTGTGTTGACCCCTGCCCTCCAATACCTGGCCGAGGTGGATCCCGCCAGCGCCCAGTGGTTTGTTCGCCACCTCATGGCCCCTGCGGTCAAAGCGCAACTGCGAGAAGGGATCCTCAAAGCCGCCCAAGACTACCTACAGGAAGCCGGCTTCACCGAAGGGATCGACTACGAACTCAAGCCTGTTCGCGAAAGCGGTGCGGAGCACCATCCCCAATCGGGGGGCAACATCTTGAGCATCAGCCGCAGAGCCTTGCCCTACGCGGCTCCCGATGACGATCCCTTGGGGCAGTTGTTGTTGGCGGAATTCTGCGAATTGCGAGACTAGGCCACCATGAGCGGTACGAGTTATCGGCTGCAGCTGTTGGACATCACTGCCCTGCCCCAACTGCTGGAGCTGGATCGGCGGTGCTATGGGGGATACTGGGGAGAACAGGGATATCGAGCGGAGCTGGAACGACCCACAAGCACGGTGATTGGGGTAGTGGCGGAACCCGCTGCCGTTGGCGCTTCGTGTGGCTCGGGCCGAGCCGAGTTTCCCCTTCCCTCTCCAAACCCCACTTCGCCGACGCAGACGACAAAAGAGCTGGTGGGCTTCGGCATTCTCTGGCGCATTGAAGAAGAAGCGCATATCATCTCCTTGGCGGTGGATCCCGAGCACCGGCAACAGGGCTTGGGCCGGCGGATTCTGGAAGAACTGCTGAACCAAGCGAGAGCAGCAGGCTGCCGCTGGGCTACTCTGGAGGTAAAGGCTTCCAATCAAGCGGCAATCCGCCTGTACGAATCGGCAGGGTTTCAACGGCTGGGACGTCGCAAGGGGTATTACAACGGAGAAGATGCGCTGGTGTATTGGAAGAAACCGATTTAGAAAAGCGTCAATTGTATATAAATTGAAGGGCTGTGAACGTTTTTCGGGATACACCTCAAGCCAGACAACAAGCAAGCCAATGGGCTAAGAATATCAAGACTGCGGGCGATACAATGCAATACAACACATTGACCGGGCGCCGATTGCGTATTTGATTCTTTTATAGATCATCAAAGTGCTCTCGTTTTGTGGATGCAAACTGCTCGACACAGCTCCTTCCGGCAACATTGGCTCTAGCCAATGCAGGCGCATCTACCGTGCAACGGAGACGCTGACTTGATCACGGAGCTCCTGCTCGGTGGGGAAAAGCTATAATCTGCGGTATCAACAACTTGAATTCGATCCTTGCCGTTCGATGGCCCATCGGAGCTTTGACTGATGGCTGGAGCCCTTGGGTTAATAGAATGTGAAGTTTTATTTCGAGATCCGATATTTCTGCCTCAATATATATTTTTCATATCATATTCCCCCTTTGGCCAACTTGCCTGAAAAAACACTTCAGGTTAACCTACACTTGTTATCTGTCCATCCTGAGCATTTTCAAGCTGTGAGGATCATTATGGACACCTCTGGAAACACCATTGGAGATGAGGCCATCTCTTTTGTCGTCAGTCTTTGGTCTAGGCTTATCGATTTTATGCCCAATCTCCTTGCGGCGATTGTCATCTTAATTCTGGGTTGGATAGTGGCCACGGCAGTAGCCTTCGGCGTTAGAGGACTGCTCAAAAGGACGCAACTGGACAATCGCTTGGCTGCTTGGGTTTTGGGCCAAAAGCCCGGCGAGAAGCTGCCCCAAACGGAGCGCTGGGTGGCCGCTGCCGTCTACTGGGTGATTCTTGCTTTTGTGTTGGTGGCGGTACTGAATGCCCTGCAGCTTCAAGCTGTCTCCGATCCGCTCAACAGGTTTTTGGGGGAAATCTTCGTTTATCTGCCACGGGTGGGTGGGGCGCTGGTGCTGCTGGCTGTGGGCTGGGTGGTGGCCACTGTTGCTCGGCTGGCGGTCATCCAGGGGCTGCGGCGTTTCAACCTCGATGAGCAGTTGGCCCGGCCTCTGCAACAGGAAAGCACTGCCGGTGAGGCAGGTGCAGAAGGAACCCCAACCGGCCAAGAGGGAGGTACAGAGGTCACCCCTTTCCTGCTGAATGAAACTTTGGGCAATGCCCTTTACTGGCTGATTCTGCTGTTCTTTTTGCCGATCATCCTGGATACCCTGAACCTGCAGGGGCCGCTGCAGCCGGTGCAAAACCTGCTGGATCAGTTGCTGTCGATGGTGCCGCGGATTTTGGGAGCGCTGATCATCGGTGCAGTGGGCTGGTTTTTGGCCCGCATCGTGCGTGGGATCGTCTCCAATTTGTTGGTGGCAGCAGGGGCAAATCGGTTGGGGGCACGCTTTGGCGTTCCCCAGTTGGCCCAGATCGTCGGGACGGTGGTGTATGTCTTGGTGTTGATCCCGGCGGTGATTGCGGCGCTGAATGCCTTGGAAATTCGGGCCATCTCCGATCCGGCGGTGGCGATGCTGGAGCAGGTGTTGCGGGCCATTCCCTTGATCGCGGGATCCGCTTTGATCCTGGCCGTCTTTTACTTGCTGGGGCAATTTTTGGCCAGCTTGGTAACCCAGTTGCTGCAGGCGGTGGGTTTTGACCGTCTGGTCGCGGGGCTGGGCTTGCCCCTGGCCGCTGCTCCTGAGCCTGAAGGGGATCCCGCTGCCAAACGTCGCACTCCCTCCGAGATCGCCGGCTTGGTGGTCTGGGTAGGCGTGGTCTTGTTTGGGGCGGTGCCGGCAGTGGAGTTGCTGCAGTTTGCCGCCCTAACCGACATTGTGCAGGGGCTGTTGCTGATTTCCGGTCGGGTGCTCATCGGCGCCCTGGTGTTTGGGATCGGTCTTTATTTGGCCAATTTGGCCCACTCTATGATCAAGAGCTTGGGTAGCCCTTCCTCAGGGGTACTGGCCCAGGCGGCGCGGGTGGCTATCTTGGTTTTTGTTGGCGCCATGGCCCTGCAGCAGATGGGCGTGGCCACCGACATTGTGGTGTTGGCTTTTGGTCTGGTTCTGGGGGCGATTGCCGTGGCGGTGGCGTTGGCTTTTGGGTTGGGAGGTCGCGATGTAGCTGCCGAGCAGATCCGGCAATGGCTCAAGAGAGAGTGAGAGCAGGTTTTGTCAAGAGAGAGTGAGAGCAGGTTTTGTAGATATCGCCAAGGGGGACTTTGGTAGAATCACTCGGCTGTGCTACCACCTAGACGATC
>NZ_JANSIK010000015.1:0-5807 GCF_047462035.1 Synechococcus sp. R5-15
AACTTCCGCATTCCTCCCGACACTGACCCTACGGGTACAGTGCGGGGCTCCTGCGATTTCTAGCTGAAAATTCTCGAAGAGGCCGCTCCATTTTAATTGGATGGCTAGTTGGTATGAGCTGTTATGGTCATTTAAACAGGAATGAAACATTTCCGCCTGGCTCCCCTCTTCCTCTGAGAGAAGGGGTGAAGGCAGTGGCAGGGAGCGTTTGGGGAGTGTCTCAACCTAGCTTGAAATGACTATAACAAGGCGCTTAAATATCCAGGGCAACAATGACAGGGGCATGATCGCTGGGTTTTTCGGCCCGCCGTGGCTCAACATCGATCCAGCAAGCGGTGGCTTTCTCCTGTAGCTCACGAGACAGATAATGATGATCAATGCGCCAGCCGCGATTCCTTTGAAACCCCCCCGAGCGATAGTCCCACCAGCTAAAATGGCCGGGATCTGGGGTGAACCTGCGAAACGCATCTTCAAACCCTAAAGCCAGGATCTCCCGCAGGGCTTGTCGCTCCGGTTCGGAAGCCATGATTTCTCCCGCTTTTTGGGGATCGTAAATATCCCGATCTTCCGGGGCAATGTTAAAGTCCCCGCAGAGCAAGATGGGATCCCCTTGGCTCAGGGCAACGGCGAGGTAATCCTTCAGCGTGGCTAGCCAGCGCAATTTATAGGCGTATTTTTCCGATCCCACCTCAGAACCGTTGGGCACATAAAGGTTGAGAATACGGATCCCGCGGTAGATGGCGCTCATCAGCCGCTTTTGCTCGTCCAAATCTGCCGCCGCAGGCAGCAGCGCACCAAACCCCCGTTCTACTTTTTCCGGGGGATCCCGGCTGATCAGAGCCACACCGTTGTAGGACTTTTGCCCGTAGACCTCCACATGAAAGCCCCGCTCCTGAAAGGCCGCCCGGGGAAAGTCTTCATCCACCACCTTAGTCTCCTGCAGGCAGAGCACATCCAGGGATCCCTGGCTGTCCAGCCAAGCCAAAACCTGAGGCAGCCGGGTGCGAATGGAGTTGACATTCCAGGTAGCCACTTGCATGAGGGATCCCGCTCACTCCACCAAGGCTCTTCCTCGGATTTGGGCCAGCCGCTCCGCATCCAGCACCTCCCCCTCGGTGTAGTAGCCGGCAGCTTTTTTGGCCTCGATCTCCCCACGGGCATCCGCCGGGATCAGCTCTTCTGGGATGGGCACCCGCTGCAGAACCTCAATGCCGGAGTTGGTGATGGCTCGATACTTGAGGTCGCTCATGGAAATCAGGCGATCGATTCGGGTTATGCCCAGCCAATGGAGCACATCCGGCATCAACTCCTGAAACCGGATGTCTTGCACCCCTGCCACACACTCGGTACGGGCGAAGTAGGCATCAGCCCGATCCCCTCCTTCCTGGCGCTTGCGGGCGTTGTAGACCAAAAATTTGGTCACCTCCCCCAAGGCGCGGCCTTCTTTGCGCAGGTACACAATCACCCCGGCTCCACCGGCCTGGGCCGTCTTAACGCATTCCTCAATGCCATGCACCAGGTAGGGGCGGCAGGTGCAAATATCCGAGCCAAACACATCGGAACCATTGCATTCGTCGTGAACCCGCACCGCCAGGGGCAAAGCCGGGTCGGTGATGGCGGCCACTTGCCCGATGATGTACACCGTCTGGCCACCGATGGGCGGCAAAAACACCGATAGGTCTGGACGGGTCACCAATTCTGGAAACATGCCTCCCGTTTGCTCGAAGAGGGTGCGGCGCAGCAGGCTTTCGCTCACCTGCAATCGTTTGGCGATCCCCGGCAGGTACCAGACCGGCTCGATTGCGGCTTTGGTGACCACCAGGCTGCCGTTGTCTTTGAGGATCCGGCCATCCACCCGTAACCGCCCTTTGTTGACCGCCTCCTGCAGTTCTGGCATGTGGATGTGGGCCTGAGTAATGGCAATAGTAGGGCGAATATCGTAGCCCTGGGCATAGAGGGGAGCAAAGACTTCCCCCACAACTGCTCCCCAGGGATCCAAAGACACAATCCGGTCTGGATCTCCCCAGCTTGGGTGAGGGCCAATCGACACCACCGGGGCAGTATGGGTTAAATCGGCGCGGTGATCCGCCTGCAGAGAGCCACTGGCCACAGCCAATGCCCGATAGACAGCGTAGGCTCCCGCATGGGTGCCGATGACATTGCGATGGGCAAGATTGGTCAGGCTACCCACCACCGGCCCCCGCTGCAGTGGATCCAAGGCTCCCCAGCGAATCGGCTGGGCTTGCGTCCCATGAGGGGAGGGATGGGAAGTCAGGACAATGTGATGAGGACGGGAGGAAGGTTTGCTCATGGTCCTCAAATGCCTGGAAAATGGAAGAATCTGGAGAAAACAGAATTATAGGCGATCCCCAGCCGTTTCAAGAGAGCTTGCCCCTTCTTTTGGGGTGCTTAGACAACGATTTTGGCCAAACCCAAGGGGCGGATCCCTGCCGGCGAAACCTCGACCCGATAGGGCAACATCTCTACCCCGACCTGCAGGGCCTCACGAAACAGACGGGCATAGCGGGGATCCCGTTCTTCGCCGGGGGCAAACTCGGTGCAATCGGCGCGATTGATCCAGTACATCAGCAGGGCACGCTGACCCTGTTGGCGCACCGCGATCAAATCTTCCAGGTGTTTTTGGCCGCGAGTGGTCACCGTATCGGGAAACAGCGCACGGGATCCCACAGCCCAGGTGGTGTTCTTCACCTCCAAATAGGCCGAGCCAGAGTCTCCTGTCAGCAGAAAGTCGATTTTGCTCCTGCCGCAGGTCACCTCCCGTTGCCGGCGGGAAAATCCTGCCAACTGGGGAAACCACCCTCGCTCCAGCCCCCATTCCACCAGGCGATTGGGCAAGCTGGTGTTGATCCCCACCCATACTCCATCCACCTGGATCATCTCCCAGGTGTAGGCCAGTTTCCGTTTCGGCTCTGGGTGATGGGAGAGGTACACAGGTGCCCCCACCTGACAGACCCCACTCATCGGCCCCGTGTTGGGGCAATGGGCGATGATCTGTTGCCCGTTTTCCAGCTCCACATCGGCCAAAAACCGCTTGTAGCGGCTGCGCAGCACCCCTCTGTGCAAGGGGCTCGAAAAGCGGTAAGGCACCGGCCCATCCCTGCACTCCATCCGCAAAGCCTCTCCTTATCGTAGGTATTTTTTCTTTAGGATTTTGGAAATCTTCTCCGTGGATCGTCTCTCCTGCGCTAGGGTAAATCATGTGTCCCAAGGCTTGGGGCAGCCTTTTACGGCTTTTTCCGACTTCATGGGAATTCTGCAGATCACTCTGGGAAGCAGTAAGATCCCTATCGCACAAGAGAGGCGTCTGCATTAGCTGTAGTCAGTGCTGCCGGAAAGAGCTGTATTGGCGATTAAACCCATTTAACACCTCTTTTTTCTGCCCTTTTGTCAAAACTTGGAGAAGAAAACCCGAATGCTGCGTCTTGATCCTGATCCCGGCTTTCAGCCTGCGGATCCCTTGCAGGACAACCGTGGGCGTGTGGCCATATTCATCGACGGGTCTAATCTGTTCTATGCCGCTCTGCAACTGGGCATTGAGATCGACTACACCCGTCTGCTGAAGACGCTGAGTGGTCGGTCGCCCCTTTTGCGCTCTTTTTTCTACACCGGCGTCGATCGCAACAACGAAAAGCAGCAGGGGTTTTTGCTCTGGATGCGCCGCAATGGCTACCGCGTGGTTACCAAAGAGCTAACCCAGTTGCCCGATGGATCCAAGAGAGCCAACCTGGATGTGGAAATTGCCGTGGATATGCTGTCGCTGGTGCGCTGGTATGAGACGGCTGTGCTGGTGAGCGGCGATGGAGACTTGGCCTATGCGGTCAATGCCGTTAGCTACCAAGGGGCACGAGTGGAGGTGGTCAGCTTGCGTTCCATGACCAGCGATCAACTGATCAACTTGGCGGATCGCTACATCGACCTGGAATCCATCAAAGACCAAATCAAGAAGACCAACCGTCCCTCCTCTCCCTACCTGTACCGACCGGGGTTCACCGCCGATGAGGAGGACGAGGGGTGACTTCATCCCTCACCCCTAGCTCCTCTCCCCAAAAGAGAGGGGCGATCAGTTCAGTAAGTTCACTGTGATTCCGAGTTTGAAGGGATCCCTTGCAGCAGGTAAACCGGGTTCAGGGGGGCAAAGCGGGTGCCCTCGGCCAGGACGGCAGAGCGGGAGATCTGAACGTGATCCACTCGGACTTGCCAGCCCCGAGAACGCAGCCATTGCAGGGCCTCGCTGCAGGTTTCTAGGGTAGCGAAGTTGGCCACTAAGATCCCTCCAGGCCGCAGGCGGGCTTCCACCACCGGCAGCAGATTGCGGATCCCTTTGCCGCCACCGCCCAGCACCACCCGATCCGGATCTGGCAGGTCGGCCAACACTTGGGGGGCTGCCCCCGGGATCACCTGCAGGTTCTCCAGTCCAAAGCGTTGCCGGTTGCGCCGAATCAGACAGATGCCCATGGCGTTGCGCTCGACAGCATAGACCTGGAGCCGAGAAGAGAGGCGGGCTATTTCGATGGCCACCGAGCCGGTGCCGGCACCGATATCCCACACCACGCCCTCTTGGGGGAGCTGCAGGGATCCTAAGGTGAGCAGGCGGATGGGCTGCTTGGTGATCAAGCCGGGCTGGTCGGGAAAGGTGTAGAACTGGTCGTCCGGGATCCCGACCAAAGGCCAGCGATGGGGATCTGGCTCCGGCTCTACTCGTCGCAGCACCACAACGTTGGGGCTGGGGAAAACGGCGTCTTCCCCTTCTTGGAGGGGCACGACCTGTTCTTGAGGGGATCCCAGTTGACTACAGACCCAGGCTTGGTAACGCACCGGCAGCCGCAGGTCGGCAATGAACTGGGCCAAGACGGTCGGTGTATGCTCCGGATCGGTGAGCACCACGATCACAGGGGATCCCTGCTTGAGAACGGCTTCCAACCGCTCCACTCCCCGCCCGTGCAGGCTGAGGATGGTCGCCTCCTGCCAAGGGATCTGCAGGCGGTTCAGGGCCAGCTGCACCGAGCTCACCTGCGGATAGAAGGCCAACCGCTCCGCTGGGAAATACTCCGTCAACAGCCGCCCGATCCCGAAAAAAAGCGGATCCCCGCTGGCCAACAAAACTAGGGATCCCTGAGCCATCTCCTGCTGCAAAAGCGGGATCCAACTTTCCACCGGCCCGGTGAGCGGGATCTTGCGGGCCGGATGATCGGTAAAGTGCCGGAGCAGATGAGGGGCTCCTGCCAAAACCCTGGCTTGGGAAAGGGGGGGGATCCCCCAGGAAGCCACAGAGCCATCCCCCGCTACCCCTACGACCGCAAGCTGAGGTGACCGCCCAGGTGCTGCCGTAGCCATTTAACGTTCGACAGGTGGGTGGTATTGGCGCATGTGATTGAGAAAATCCAGTCGCAGCTCCGCCACTTCCCGTTGCATTTCCCGCATCTCCCGAATAAAGCTGAGTTGAGCCTCGATCAGGCGGCCATCGCGCTCCCGAAATTGCTCCATCATCATGGCTTGCGCTTCCCTCAGTTCGGCAAACCCAGCCTGCATATCTCGGCGGCACTCCTGTATGGCCACCTCCAGCTCGTCTCCCCGCTCTTCGTTCTGTCGAATCCGCTCCTGGTTCTGTTGGATCAACGCCCTGATCTCCTGGATTTCGGTCTGGAGTTGGGCTTCCATAGCCTGCCGCTCGGCCCGCATTTCGGCCATCTGGGCCTCAAAGCGCTCGGCAGATCGTTGCTGCTCGGCCCGCATTTCGGCCATCTGGGCCTCAAAGCGCTCGGCAGATCGTTGCTGTTCAGCCCGGA
>NZ_JANSIK010000016.1:0-1500 GCF_047462035.1 Synechococcus sp. R5-15
CAAACAGAATGCTATCGCTGCATAGTTGAACAGTGATGTTCAGCAGTGTTCAGCGTAAATGTATCAGCTGCTAGGATACAGTAGTTGCTTCCCTTCGGGGGAGTGAAATTGAAAGCCGTCTTGCCTTGGCAGCTGAGGGGAGCGCTCGAAGAACTATGGGTTTTTCTGAGTTTGAGGATCAAGATCCCATTGCAGCAGCGGAACGGACTGCTGCCCCCGATCCCAGCCGCCATTCCCCGGATTCTGCCGGTGAGGAAGCCGCGGTCTACTCGGTTGCAAACTCTGGTGAAGGAAGGGAGCGGCAAAGTCGTCGTTCCCCACCCCCTTTGCCGGAAGAGGGCTCAACCTTTGTGGGCGCAGAGGATTGGCTGGACGTTCGCGGTAGCGGGACGGAGTCCTTGGAGAATGGGCGGGATAGCTACAGGGAGTCCGCGCAAGGGGCCACTTCTCGCCCTTCCAACCGCTCCCCCCAGACTGGCCGAGACGAGGGGTCTCGTGTTGACAGCGAAAAGGGGGGGCAGAAAGCCGCTGCAGGAGGAGCCGGTGAGCGTCCTGGGCAAGCCCTGGTTTCCCGCCGTTCTGTCTCCAGCAACCGCGGCTACGACGGATCCGCCCGTTCCTCTGCCTTTCGCGGTAGCGGGACGGAGTCCTTTGCTGGCCGCTCGCGTAAGCGGGACGGAGTCCTTGGGGAATCCGGCTACCGCAGTGACTACAGCCGTTCCGCGGCTTACGGCTACACCTCCAGCTATGTTGGCGGTGGAGGATATGGCGGTGGTGGGCGAGGCGGCAGCTCCAGCGGGGGGGTCTCCTCCTCCGATCTGACGATCCTGCTGGTGGTGGCCCTGCTGGCCTTCTTCGGGGGATTCGCTATCCGCAACATCTTCGCCGAGTCGGGCGGCTTTGACGATGAGCGCCCCATCCGCGCTGCCAATGTGCCCGCAGCCTTTCGCGATTTTTGCTTTGCCTATAACGGCACTGCCTCCTTTACTGTGGTGCAACTGACCAGCGTTTCTGCTCTGACCATGGCTTCGGTGCCCGTTTACAAGATGGATACTTGCACCATCCCCGTCAGCCAAACGGCCAATGCCCTCCAAGCTTTGGGCATCCGCGGCCGGGCCAACACCTTGGGCCCCCAGCTGGGGGGATCCAACCTCACCCTGATCCAGCTCCCCTTGGCCAGCAGCTTGGCGCGCGCCGTGTACAGCCAGTTTCCTGGCTTGGCCGCTCAGGGCAACGAGGCGCAGGTTTTATCCCAACTGGAAGCCACCATCAACAACGCCCTGCGCTCCAACATCGAAGGGTTAGCCCTGCAAAGCCTGGAGCCCACCAACATCCCCGACGTCTACGTGGTGGTGCCGGGGCACTCCTTTAATTTGCAGCCCCAACTCAACCTGCGCTAACCCTCCTGCAGAGCATGCCTCTAACCCCCGAAACCCTGAACTTTGCTGAATTTACTGAGCTTTAGGCGGTTTGGCAAAAGTCATTGAGAGGGATATAGTA
>NZ_JANSIK010000017.1:0-34508 GCF_047462035.1 Synechococcus sp. R5-15
GGCTTGCCAACTGCAGGGCTACCGAAAGCCCGCCCTGTACTGCGAAGCAGTCAGGGTCGGGTAGTTTACATAAGTCAATCCGAATGTGCTCCGGGCGCAAAGCAAACAGGGCCGCTTCTCCCACGCATCGTTCCGCCAGGGATCCCTCGATCAAGTTGGTTTGGCCGATAAAACCGGCTACAAACCGGGTGGCAGGTCGCTCGTAGAGCTCTGCCGGGGATCCCACCTGTTCGATGCGCCCGCGATTGAACACGGCAATACGATCGCTCATGGTCAGGGCCTCTTCTTGGTCGTGGGTGACGTACAAAAAGGTGAGACCAAGGCGGTGTTGTAGGGCCTTGAGTTCAAACTGCATCTGTTGGCGCAACTTCAAATCCAGCGCCCCCAAAGGTTCATCCAGCAAGAGCACCTGCGGTCGGCCAACCAAAGCCCGCGCCAAGGCCACCCGTTGCCGTTGCCCCCCTGAAAGTTGGCTGGGTTTACGGGATCCCAGATCGGGCAGTTGTACCAGCTCCAGCGCCTCTTGCACTCGCTTTTGGCGCTCCTTCGGCGGTATGCCGCGGATCATCAAGCTGTAGCCAACGTTCTCCGCCACCGTCATGTGGGGGAAGAGAGCATAGTCCTGAAACACCGTGTTCACAGGCCGTCGGTAGGGCGGCAGACCCAAAACATTCTGGCCGTTCAATTCGATCTGCCCCTCATCCGGACGCTCAAAGCCCGCGATCATCCGCAAACAGGTGGTTTTGCCCGAACCCGACGGCCCCAACAACGTAAAAAACTCCCCCTGCTGCACCTCCAAATCCACCCCGTCCACCGCTTGGATCCCGGAAAAGTTGCGGCTGACCCTCCGCAAACGAATGGCAGGCGGGGATCCCTCCTCTCTCCCGGCTTGGGATTTGGCGGAGCTGACATCAGAGGCGAGGACAGATTCGGCAACCATATCGACACAGGCAGCAAATGAACCCATTATGAGGGATCCATTTACAGAGGTTGACAGGTCTCAGCAAGGCCGGAAAAGTCCCAGGCCAAGAGCAGAGATAGTGTGGCGCAATCGCCTGCGGTGAAAGCTCGCCGGAAACCCACCCGACCGGTCGCGAAAGCGGGCCGGAGGCCTTTCGCGGAAGCGGACCGGAGGCCTTGTTTTTGCATGGGATCCCTGTTTTTGCATGGGATCCCTTGACCACTGGGGATCTGAGTCCCACCCTTGTTACAGAAATTTAGAATCGTTACAATAAGTTAGAATCTTTGCTCATCTTTGCATCGCAGGTTTTATCCTATGGCACTCACTCAGCAGTTTCCCGTGCTACTCGCCTCAGCTTTGCGTCACGACAGCGTAACTCCGCGCTGGTCTCAAGTGGCGTGGACCGTTTTGCGGGTGGTGGCAGGGCTATTCATGATTCACAACGGCCTTGACAAACTGGCAGATATCGAAGGATTTGCGACGGCTTATGTAGAAGTGATCGGGTTGCCCTTCCCGATCTTTTTTGCTTATGTAGCCGCCTATACCGAGCTGATTGCAGCCCCCATGGTGGCGCTGGGTTTGTTGACCCGCGGGGCAGCGTTGGGTTTGTTCGCCACGATGGCAGTGGCCATGTTCCACCACATCAAAGTGGCCGGCTTTAGCGTTCCCTATCTGGAGCTGTCGGCCATTTACGCAGCGATCTTCTTGGCCTTTGCGGTGAATGGGGGGGGCTGGTTCTCTGTGGATCAGCTCTTGGTGAATGCAATCGAGTCGTGGCTGAACCGCGCCAGCCGGGAAAAGTTGGAGAGCTTGCAGTCTTCGTTGCAGGCCACGGAACGGGTAATTGCGCTGGGCGAGGAAGAGGCCGAGGCCGCCAAGACCACCGGATCCTGAGCTTTGGTGGCCATTCCCGATAGCGGCGAGGCTGCTCCTCTCTCCCTCTGAGAGAGAGGTTAGCAGTGAGAGTCATCCTGCTAAATGCGGCTGGCGGCCCGCTCCATCAGGCGTTGGTGGGTGGAGCGCACAGGCTCTCCTGGCTTGGGTTGCCGCTGCACGTAGGTGCCATCAGGGCGCAACTCCCAGGCTTGCCGGTTGTCCGTCAGGCAGATGTCCAAGATCGCCTTGAGCTCCCGCTGCAACGCGGGATCCTCCACAGGGGTAACCACCTCAACGCGCCGATCCAGGTTGCGGGTCATGTAGTCGGCACTGCCGATGAAGTACTCTTCCTGGCCGCCATTGTAGAAGTAGAAGATGCGGGAGTGCTCCAGGAAGCGCCCGATGATGCTGATCACGCGGATGCGTTCGCTTAGGCCGGGGATCCCCGGCTTGAGGCAGCACATGCCGCGCACGATGAGATCGATCTCCACCCCGGCTTGGCTGGCCTCGTAGAGCAGCCGGATCATTTCCGGGTCGGTGAGAGAGTTGATCTTGACGATGATACGCCCCTGGCCCCCCGCTTGGGCATGGCGCATCTCGCGGCGGATCAGGGCTTCCATGCCTTGGCGTAGGGTTCTGGGGGCCACCAAGAGCTTGCGGAATTGCCGTTGCCGTGAGTAGCCCGTCAGTAGGTTGAACAATTCCGTAACATCGTTGCAGAGGGTCTCATCGCAAGTGAACAGCCCTAGGTCGGTATAGATACGGGCAGTTTTGGGGTTGTAGTTGCCGGTACCGATGTGGACGTAGCGGCGCAGGGATCCCTCCTCTTCCCGCACCACCAAAGCCAGTTTGCAGTGGATTTTCAGCCCCGGCAGGCCGTAGGCCACGTGGACCCCGGCTTTCTCCAGCTTTTTGGCCCAGAGGATGTTGTTTTCTTCGTCGAAACGGGCTTTGAGCTCCACCAGAGCGGCCACCTGCTTGCCGTTTTCGGCGGCCTGAATGAGGGATTTCACCACCGTCGAGTCGCCGGAGGTGCGGTAGAGGGTTTGCTTAATGGTGAGCACCTGCGGATCGTTGGCGGCCTCCTCCAAAAACCGTTCCACGCTGGCGGCAAAAGAATCGTAGGGGTGATGCACCAACAGATCCCCTTCCCGGATGACGGCAAAGATATCCACCGGCTCATCGCTGACCGAGGCAGTGCGCAGGCGGGGCGGGGTGACCGGCCCCCAAGGGGGATCCTTCAAATCGGGCCGATCCAGGCTGAGAAACGCCATCACCCCCCCCATACTCAAGAGGCCATCCACTTCGTACACCGAGTCACTGTTGAGGCGCATCTCTTCGCTGAGCCGTTGTCGGATGGCTGCCGGAGTTTGGCTGGCAATCTCCATGCGCACCACTGAGCCGAAGCGGCGCTTGCGCAGCTCTTCTTGAATGGCAGCCAGCAGATCGTCGGCCTCGTCCTCTTGGATTTCCAGATCGGCATCCCGGGTGATGCGGAAGGGGTAGTACTCCAGCACCTGCATGCCGACAAACAGCGCTTCCAGATGGTGGGCAATCACCTGATCCAGCGGCACAAAGCTCACCCCATCCCGCAGCGGCACAAAGCGGGGCAAGGTGTTGGGCACCTTCACGCGAGCAAAATGCTCCTTGCCAGTCTCTGGATCCCGCACCACCACCGCCAAGCTGAGGCTGAGGTTGGAGATGTAGGGAAAGGGATGGCCTGGATCCACCGCCAAGGGGGTGAGCACTGGAAACAAACGCCTCTCAAAGTAGTCCCGCAGCTCCTGCCGTTCCGACTCGGCCAGCTCGGAAAAATCGCGGATGTGAATGCCCTGTTCCGCCAGCTTGGGCACCAGTTCCTGCCGGAAGCAAGTGTGCAATTTTCGAATCAGGGGGCGCAGGTGGCTCGAGATCTGCTGCAACTGCTGCTGCGGTGTAAGGCCATCCGGGGTTAGCACCAACACGCCCGTTTCCAACTGACGACGGATCACCGCCACCCGCACCATGAAAAATTCGTCCAGGTTGCTCTCAAAGATGGCCAGAAACTTCAGCCGCTCCAGCAGCGGTGTGCGCTCATCCAGGGCCTCGTGCAAAACCCGGGCATTGAATTCAATCCAGCTCAGCTCCCGGTTGAAATACTGCTCCGGCAGAGCATAGCCCTCTTGGATGGGTGTAGTCCGGATCCCTGGTTGTCCGGCATCAGGGGGGCAGCCCGTCGTGTCGGGGTTGCAGGGTGGCCAGGAAGGGTCAGTTTCCTTGGGACGCGGAGTCATGACGACAGAGGGCTGGGTTATCTCAAACACGTCAACAACAGCTGGAGCCGACCCAATCCTATCCTGCGGGGTTCTGCTTAGGCGAAGGAGAAGTGCCCAAGACGGGCTTGGGCGGACGTTCAGGCAACAATCCTTGAGAGCGCGTCAGAAGAATGACCTGGAGCAGGATCCCGATCAACAAAATGCGCAAAGGGCCAGCCCGGGTGGCCCACTGGGGCGGCAAACGGTTGGTGAGCCACTCGCTGCCCGACCACACCCCCCAAATTACCAGCGCTCCCAGCAAGGCGCCGCGATTGTTGCCACTGCCCCCCGCGATCAGCATTACCCAAACGATAAAGGTGGCAAACTCCGGTTGAAAGGCTTCTGGGCTGATGAAATTGACAAAATGGGCGTAGAGGGCCCCCGCCAACCCCATGAGCATGGATCCCAGCACAAACGCCTGCAGGCGAAACTGGAGCACATCTTTGCCGGCGGCCATGGTTGCCGGTTCATCCTCGCGAATGGCCCGCAGCACCCGCCCCCAGGGGGAGCGATAGGCCCGCTCCGTGGCCCAGTAGACCGCCGCCAAGATCAACAGCACCAAGCCCAAGTAGAGAAGAGTATCCTGACCTGGGATCCAGCCGCGAAAGGGTCGTGGAATGCGGGTAATTCCCCGTACGCCATTGGTCAGCCAGCCCTCATTTCTCAGGATTTGGCTGATGATCTCGGCAATGCCGATGGTGGCGATGGCCAAGTAGTCGGAACGCAGCTTCAGGGTAATCAACCCGATCAAAAAGGCAATCGCCCCGGCGACAGCCACAGCTATGGCAAAACCCACCCAAAAGGGCAGATTGAAGCCGCCCAAATGCTCGGCGCTTGGGGGTGTGGTTACAATGGCGCTGGCATAGGCTCCCACGGCAAAAAAAGCCCCCACCCCGATGTTGAACATGCCGGCGTAGCCCCACTGGATATTGAGGCCCAGCACCAGCACGCCGTAGATCCCCACCAAAATCAAAAAGAAAATGCCGTAGCTCAACATCAGACATCCCCCCCACCCGGGGATCCCAGTAATCCTGTGGGTCGGAAGATCAGCAGCAATACCAATATGGCGAAGGCCACCCCGGTTTTATAGGCCGGGTTGATCACCAAGGTCGAGAATTCTTCCGCCAGGCCGATCACCACTCCTCCGGCAATGGCCCCGTAAGGGCGACCGATGCCGCCGAGAATGGCCGCTGCAAAAATGGGCAACAATAGCCGCCAGCCCATGGTGGGGTGCAGACGGGTATCCATGCCCAGGAACACACCTGCTGCACAGGCCAAGGCTGCGCCAATGGCCCAAGTCCAGAGGACGATCCGCTCTGTATCAATGCCGGTAATCTTGGCCAGCTCAAAATTGTCGGCCATGGCCCGCATCGCTTTGCCCACCCGCGTGCGTTGTAAGAAGAGATGCAGTGCCACCACCAACAGGGCTGTTCCCGCCAGGATTACCGCCCAATCGGGCTTAATGCGCAGCTCCCCAAGCCGCCACGGCAACTGGATCCCGCTGCGGTACACCTGATTGTTGGGCCCCCAGATGATCTGCACCAGGCTGCGCAGAATCAGGGCGGTGCCAAAAGAAGAAATGAGCAAGATCACTGGTGCCTCCCGGCGCAGGCGGCGATAAATGAGTTGGTCGATCCCAACTGCACAAAGTACCGTGGCCAAAGCTGCCGGGAGCAGGCTGACCCCAATTGGCCAACCCAACCCAACAAATGTCAGGCCGAAGTAGGCCCCCAGGGTCATCAGATCCCCATGGGCAAAGTTGGCAAAGCGCAAAATGCCAAAGGTCAGCGACACCCCAATTGCTCCCAGGGCGTAGATGCTGCCCAAGACAAGGCCGTAGATGAAAAGTTGCAACAGTTGGGTCACGCTTGCCCCCAAAAACACTTTGCCCTGATAATGCCACGGGTTTGCCGAGAGCGGGATCCCGTCCGGCACAGCGGAAGGATACGGCTGATCGCGCCAGCGGGACGGAGTCCTAAGAAAGCTAGGGTAGGGGAGAAAGCCCCCAAGGAAGATCCATGCAGTCCAGGTCTTTGTCTGTCCTCCGTTTCCTGGCCGTTTTGGCCCTGCTGAGCGCGGGCTGTGGCGGGCCGGAGTGGGATCCCGATGCGCCTTCCGAGCCCATCTCCACCCCCCAGTTGATCTACGAAGACATCACCCTCACCCAAGCCAGGCCCGACGGCGGCATTCTTTGGCGCTTACAGGCTCGCCTGGCCGAATATGAGTCCCCCCCAGAAAATGGTGCCGCTCCTGTGCAGTTGGGATCCGCCCATTTGCAGGCCGTTCAGGGGGAATTCTTCGACGAAGACAACCGCGCCATCCGCACCCGCGCCGAGCGAGGATCCGCGTACCCCGGCGAACGACGTCTGGAATTGAGGGGTCAAGTCGAGGTGGAATCGGAGCGAGACAACCTGCGTCTGGAGGCCCAGCGGGTGGAATGGCTGCCGGAACAGCGCCTCCTCCAAGCTGAGGGCCAGGTGAAAGTGGAGCTGTTGGAGGGCCAGGGATCCCTGCAGGGGGAGCGGCTGCTCGTCGACTTCGGCCAAGCCCAGATGCAGCTGGAGAACTGGGATCCCACTCAGCCGGTGCGGGCAGAGTACCGGGATCCGGATCTGGAGCTGGCCGCCAGCCGTTTTCTGTGGCAATTTGGCGTCGGGGAAGTGCAGGCAGTAGGGTCTGTAGAGGTTTACGCTCCCTTACAAGCTTTGCGCCTCAGGGGCGAGCAGTTGCGGGCTCCCCTGCCTCTAACCGAGTTGCGCATATTGGGCAACGGGCAAGCCAAAGCCGAGCAAACCGGTCAAGAGCTGCAGGCCCAGGAGATCCGCTGGCGCATCGGCTCCACCCAGTTGCAGGCCCAGGGCAACGTGCGCTACCGCCAGCCCGGCCAGGCTTTGACTGTCAGAGGCAACCAAGGGATCCTGGATTGGCAGGCCAACACTGCTCGGATCCAAGGCAACAGCCAAACCCAGCTCACTTTGCCCTGAGGAGGCGGTGGGGGAAGCAGAAAGCTGGCCGAGAGCATGGCAGGATAGGGATACTTTAAGAAACGTATCAGGTGGGTTGTGGTGAGTTTTAAGGACTCCGTCTCGCTGACGCAAACAGGACATTCCCCCGCAAGGGCCGGCGCTGCTGCCGTAGAACGCCCCAACATCCTGCTGATCGTGCTGGATACCCAGCGGGCAGATCGTCTCTCCTGCTACTGGTCGGAAGCGGAGCGTGCCCGCCAACTGCCCACCAGCCCCAACCTGGATCGGCTGGCTGCCGAATCCACCCTCTTCGAGCGGGCCATCGCCCCTGCCCAATGGACCATCCCCTCCCACGCTTCCCTGTTTACGGGGGAATATCCCAGCACCCACCAGACTGTCCAAGCAGATCTGGAGCTGAGCCCCGCCTTGCCCACCCTGGCAGAGCTGTTGCAGCTGAGCGGCTATACCACTGTGGGCTTTTGCAACAACCCTCTGGTGGGGATCCTGAAAAACGGCTTGCGGCGCGGCTTTGAAACCTTTTACAACTACGGTGGCGCTCTGCCCACCCGCCCCCCCGAAGGCACCCCCTTGCCCGCCCCCCTAAACCGCTGGCTGGCCGCCTACACCCAATTTTGGCGTCGGCTCTCCTACCCGGTGCAAAACGCCTTTGCCCGCTCCGACACCCTCTTCCAGCTGGCGCTGCACCCCTGGTTTGCCTCCCTCTGGACCCGCCTGCTCAACTTCAAAGGCAACACCGCCGCCTCGATTGCCGACCTCAACCGCTACCTGCAGCAGATGGCCCGCCGCCGGTCGGATCCCGGAGCACGGCCCTTCTTTTGCTTTGTCAACCTGATGGAGCCCCATCTGCCCTACTGGCCGCCGGAGCCCTTTGTGCAGAAATACGCCCCCTATTTCAAAAGCAACCGCGAGGCCCGCGACTTTTTGCGCCAATACAACGCCCAGCCCTACCGCTGGATGGCGCCCCTGCCGCAGCCCCTTTCTCCACTGCAAGCGCAGGTGCTGCGGGATATCTACGATGCTGAGGTGGCCTACCAAGATCACCTACTGGGATCCGTCTTCGACACCCTGCGCCACACCGGCCTGGAGCAGAACACGCTGGTGGCCATCGTCGCCGATCACGGCGAAGGCCTGGGAGAACACGACTTCGTCGGCCACGCCTTTGTGGTCTACGAAGAGCTGATCCGCGTGCCCCTCATCCTGCGCTATCCCGGCCACTTCCCGGCAGGAAAACGCATTGCCACCCCCGTTTCCACCCGCCGCCTCTTCCATACCCTCCTGGAAGCTGCCGGCTTTAGCCCCAACCTTTCCCCCAACGGTGCCCCCTGTGTCAGCCTCAAGCTCCGCCGCGAGGTCGCCCGCCTCAGCTTGGCCCGCACCTTGGCAGGGGAAGATCCCGAGCAGGGAACAGTGCTCAGCGAAGCCTTCCCGCCCCACCTCCTCATTCGGGCTATGGAAAGCCGTAACGACAGCCTGCTGCGGGCGCGTGCCTGTTACGACATCCGCCGTGCCCTTTATGAGGGGATGACCAAGCTCATCCAAACGGGGGATCGCCCCAGCCTCTACAACCTGGAGCAGGATCCGGCGGAGCTGCGGGATCTGCTTTGGGTCGGCAACGGGGATCCTGTCTCCTCTCTGCCTGATGTGGACCCGCAGCGCTGTCACGACGGGTCGGCGGTGGAGACCGGCTGGCCCCAGGCTTGGCTGGCTCGCCTACAGCATGGGCTGAGAGCCTGGGTGAGCTGGGCAGAGTCCCGGCGGCCTAGCACGGCTCCTCGCAAGGTGAATGTGGAAAGCGATGCCGACTTGGTGCGGCAGATGCAGGAGCTGGGCTACTTGGAGTAGCTATTCCAGCCCTCCTTCCTCCTCCCTGTGATCCCGCACATAGCCGTTTAGATCGTAGTCATCCATGTCATCCATCTCCTCCGGATCCGCCGTTGGCCAATCCTCATTTTGCCCGCCGATAATCACGCGGCTGAGGCCGATGTATTCCAGGCTGAGGGTGCGCAGGGCGTTGATCAACACATCCAGCGCCATCGCATCGGCGGTGCCCAGATCAAACCAGCAGCGGGCCCAGTTGTCCTTCTCTTCCAGGGATCCCATGTTGTGCATTAGGGAAGGCAAGGGATCCGATTCGTTGGGATACTCCAGATAGCTCAGATCCACCTCGGCCTCTTGGGCCACCAGGCGCTCGGCGTTAAATCCGCCCAGTTTGCCCAGCACGTACCACGACTCCAGCACCTCGTTGAGGTACTCCAGCTCAGCTTCGACCGGCGGCTCGGCAAACTCAAACCAGATCCACAGATTTCCCGGATCGCACTCGCGAAACTCCACTTGCATGGACAGTTCCTCTGCAAGGCCTACGGCCCGCTGACGCGATGGGGCCCAGCTTCTGATCTTAATCTGGCTCTGCTCACCCATTGGTGCAACGCCCAAAGCTCCTGCACTTTTGTGCCATGCGAATCCCTCCAGCAACAAATCTTGCCGTCAGGGTGGCCGCTTGGAACCACGGGATCCCTCCTGCCGAGGCCATCGGCGGTTAGGACGGACATGGCGCAGGCGGTTGCCGGGAAGTCCGTGGCAGCCAGACGGCCCCAAAGCATCCTATACTGTTGCGGCTGTCCTAATCACGCTGTCCGAATCACGAGGAACCTGCCGCTTATGTCTGAGCTTCTCCCTTTGCCTTCCCTCCAAGACCGGGTGGCTGTGGTCACCGGAGCCAGCCGGGGCATTGGCCGGGCGATTGCCCTGCACCTGGGGGCCATTGGAGCAAAAGTGGCGATCAACTACGCCCGCTCCGCTGCCGAAGCCGAGTCCCTGGTGGAGGAGATCGCGGCCCTGGGGGGAGAAGGGATCCCTGTGGCCGCCGATGTGTCTTGCCCAGAGGCGGTGGAGAGCCTGTTTGCCCAGGTGATGGAGCGGTGGGGTCGGGTGGATGTGCTGGTGAACAATGCCGGCATGGCCCGCGACACCCTGCTGCTGCGCATGAAGCCAGAAGATTGGCAGGCGGTGCTGGATCTCAACCTGACGGGGGTCTTTCTCTGCCTGAAGGCAGCCGCCAAGATCATGGTGAAGCAGCGCCAGGGGCGCATCATCAACATCACCTCGGTGGTGGGCTTGGTGGGCAATGCCGGCCAGGCCAACTACAGCGCCGCCAAAGCAGGGGTGGTGGGCCTCACCAAGACAGCAGCTCGCGAGCTGGCCAGCCGCAACATCACCGTCAACGCCGTGGCACCGGGGTTCATCACCACCCAAATGACCGAAAAACTGGATCCTGGCCCGATTTTGGCGCAGATCCCCCTGGGGCGACTGGGATCCCCGGCAGAAGTGGCGGGGCTGGTGCGTTTTTTGGCGGCAGATCCGGCGGCGGCCTACATCACGGGACAGGTTTTTGCCATCGATGGTGGCATGGTGATGAGCTAGGCACTCTACCACGCCAGGGCTAGGCCATCGGCACGGGGTTCGGAAGCCGCAATGAAGTGATCCCCATCCCGCAAGAGGATCTGTCCCCGGCCAAAAAGACCGTAATCCTCTTCTGCCTCCACCACCTGCACCGCATGGCCGCGGGCGGAGAGTTCGCGCACCACCTGGGGCGGCACCGTGCTCTCCAGCGCCACCTGCGGGATCCCTTGATCCAACAGCACTCGCCAGCGGGGCGCATCCAGAGCCGCCTGGGGGTTCAGGCCGTAATCCACCAAATTCACCACCACCTGCACATGGCCTTGGGGCTGCATTGCCCCCCCCATGACACCAAAAGGGCCGAGGGGGATCCCTTCTCTGGATAGAAAAGCGGGGATGATCGTGTGGTAGGGGCGCTTGCGGGGGCCCACCTGGTTGGGATGGCCGGGCTCCAGGGTGAAACCCGTGCCGCGGTTGTGGAGAGCAATGCCCGTGCCCGGAACCAGCAGACCACTGCCGAAGCCATCGAAATTCGACTGAATCAAAGACACCATCAACTCACCATCAGCTGCAGCCAGGTAAACCGTTCCCCCCTCCGGCAGCCCTGGCTGGGCCAGGGGGATCGCCTCCCTCCCGATCAACTGCCGCCGCCGCTGTGCATAAGCCTTATCCAGCATCTGGGCAGGACTGACCCGCACATACTCCGGATCCGCCACCTGTCGGCTCACATCGGCAAAGGCCAGCTTCATTGCCTCAATCTGCAGGTGATAGCGCTCGCCGGCATCGTAGGAGATCCGACCCAGCTCAAAACCCTCCAAAAGGTTGAGCGCCATCAAAGCGGCAATGCCCTGCCCGTTGGGGGGGATCTCCCAGACGGTGTAGCCGCGGTAATCTGTATGGATGGGTTCCACCCAATCGGCCTGGTGCTGGGCCAAGTCGGCGGGGGACAGGAAGCCGCCCGTGGCCTCCGAGAAAGCCAGCAACTTCTCCGCCAGCTCCCCCCGGTAAAAACTCTCACCCCCGCTGTGGGCAATGGCCTTCAGGGTTTGGGCATGCAGGGGGCTGCTCCAGCGCTCCCCAGCCCGTGGGGCACGCCCTTGGGGAAAGAAAACGGCCTTGAAGGCCTCGTGGCGGGGATCTGGCAGGGGCAAATAGATGGACTCCGCCGCCTGCCACAGTTGGGCCACCCGGGGAGAGACCGGAAATCCCTCTTGCGCCAGACGAAGGGCAGGCACAAACAGACGCTCGAACGGCAGCTTTCCCCAGCGCCGGTGCAAGGTCTGCCAAGCGGAAACTGCCCCCGGCACCGTCACCGCTAACCAATCGTAGGGGGGGATCCGCCCATGGTCCCGGTACCGCTCCGGCGTCAGGGCGGCTGGGCTGCGACCGGAAGCATTCAACCCGTACAGCTGACCCTCCTCCCCCCCCTCCCACACCAGAGCAAAGGCATCGCCGCCAATGCCATTGGAGGTTGGCTCCACCACCGTCAAAGCCACCGCCATTGCCACGGCTGCATCCACAGCATTGCCGCCCGCCCAGAACATCTCCATGCCCGCCATTGCCGCCAAAGGTTGGCTGGTGGCCACGGATCCCTGTCTGCCCATCACCACCCGTCGCCGCGAAGCAAACGGATAGCGATCCAGGGCCTGCCGCAAAAAAGTGGGTGCTGGCATATCGCTACGCGACGCTCTCGCGAATGGGCTGGGCTCCCTACACAGGCAGGTTATCGCTACGCGACGCTCTCGCGAACAGGAGTGCGGCCAACTCCGCAAAGCTGTCCACCACCACATCTGCCCCGGCGTGGCGCAGTTCCTCGGCGGTGAAAGCCGTGGTGAGGCCCACCGCAAAACAGCCAGCCCCCTTAGCGGCGCGGATCCCATGGGTAGAATCTTCAATCACCCAACACAACGCCGGATCCAACCCCACAGCGGCAGCCGTTTTCAGGTAAGGCTCTGGGTCGGGCTTGGCCCGCTGAATGTCTTCGGCGGTAATCACCGCGTCAAACCAGCGGTGCAGGTCGAAGCGCTGGAAAATCTGCGCTTGATCCCGGCGGATGGCCGAAGTGGTGACGGCCAGGGCAGAAAAGCGCTGGCGGCTGGCCGCCAAAAACTCCAGCACCCCCGGCACCAGGGGTACCTCTGCCAGCAGCTCGCCAAAAGCCTTGGCCTTTTCCTCGATCAAGCGCTGCACCAGCAGGGGCCGTTCTGCAGGTGGGGTGTCCGTCTGGTGTTGGACAAGGTACTCGAACATGTCGCGGTCGGTGCGCCCCTTGAACTGCAGGGAGATGGGGGCCAAATCCAGGGATAGGTGGCAGCGTTGCAGGGCAATGGCCCCGGCGCGGGCATGGATTGGTTCCGAATCCACAATCACCCCGTCCATATCGAAGAGCAAGCCGGCAGTCACGTCAGCCTTCCCCTGTTGTAGGCACAGCACTTTGGATTGCATAGACATTATCGCTACGCGACGCTTTCGCGAATGGGCAAGCACGGGACAGGGATCCTCTTAACAACCCTACTGCCCCGTCTCCATCCCCCACCCGCAGAAGCGGCTGGTGATCTGCCAGATGGGATCCAACACATCGGTCAGGGCGTGGTCACTCTCCACCGCCACCAGTTGGGCCCAGGGGCGACGGGCCACATAGTCTCGACTGGCTTGAATGGGGATGGTTTCATCTTGGATCCCGTGCACAATTAGGGTGGGCACAGGCCGTCGTAACCCCCCATCCGGGTAGCGCTGGGCATCGGCGACAAAGCCGTACTCCAAAGGGAGAGGGCGGCCTTCTCCGTAGTGAAACACCATGAGTTGTCCGGTTCGCTGCCAAGTCTCCACCGCCTCTGCCCCCAGCCGCGGCAGCCAATGGCCTAAAAAGCCAAAAGCCGGCGCCAAGAGCACCAAGCGCTGCACGCAAGGTTGTCGTTCGGCAACCCAAGCAGCCACCAGGCCCCCCAAGCTAGAGCCGATGAGGGTGACAGGGGGGTAGTTCATCTCGGCAAGCTGGCTGGAAACCTGCTGGATCTGGCGGGTCAGGGTGAGCTGGGCAAAATTGTCCTGGTTCAGATCAGGCACCTGAACAGGGATCCCCACCTGCTGCAGCCGCTGCCGAAAGAAAGTTGCCTTGGCCGACTGCGGCCCAGAGCCGAATCCATGCAGGTAAATCACCAACACGGAAAGGGATCTCTATGGCCCTGTGGCTGCCGAGAGCCAGCCCGCCCCCAACACCACGCTGATGGAGAGGAAAAGGGTCGCTACCGTCCAGGTGATGCGGTTGAGGTTTTGCTCAGCACTCTTGGAGCTGGAGAACAGCTGGGCCTGCCCGCCAATGCCCGCCAACCCATCCCCCTTAGGGCTGTGCAGCAGCACCAAGATCACCAGCAAGATGGCCGAAGCCGACCAGAGAAACTCGAAAAACGCTTCCATCGCAGCGGATCCCTGTAGGGCAAGTTGCTAAGGCCATTATCGCTTGGAACCTCATCTTAGCGCACCCTGTCTCGGCATCGCTCCCATTTCAAACTCAACTCGTTCAAACTCAACTCGGCAGGCCCAGACCCATCTACTTGCTTCTCAGGTGGAACGGGTGCTGCTCCTTCTGGGGGTGTTGCTTTGCCCCAAAAGGCGACCCCAAACGGGGCCGCTCGGTCTTTATCCAGCCCTTATGGAGATTTCCAGAGGATCCCCACCTCACCTACAAGGGCAAACAGTATTCACCTCAGTAGCTTACGCCCCGGTAGGTCAGGGGCTGATGAGGGTGAGGCACCGCTTTCTTGCTGGTGTGATGCACCCAGAAGGTTTGACCGCGATACTGAGCCTGCAACTCCTCATCGCTGAGCTGAGTATGCGCAGGAACGTAGTCAAAGGTGTTGCCACGGAAAGAGAGTTTCATATATCGCCTCCATCAACGAAGGGTTGAGTTTGTTGTCGTTGGGCCCTACGCCACGGAAAGAGTGGCGCGATTCAGTTGAGGCGCGTTCCTTCGGGAAGACCCCTACTTCCGTCTCTGCACAGCTCCAGGCCACTGGTGAGCCAACTGCAGAGGTGAACGATTTATCCTATGTCTGTATCATAACTTACGGTTTTGCAGGTTTTTTGGGGGATTTATAGAAATTTAATCCGGCCATACCCGCAAAAGGGATCCCTTGCCGTCGGCTCTTCCGCGGCTTCTCGGGCCTGACTGGGCAATCACCTATGCACTTTTCGGAATAGATTGCCGCAACCGGTTCCGGGCCCAGGGCACCAATCCCGTATTCGGCCAGTCTCCGCAAAATTCTGATTTCTTCTATTTCACCGCCTGCGCAAGTGCCTGCAGCCCTGCTCGCAGACGTTCCTCGATGTCGGCCTCTAGCTGTAGTGTTCCGGCAGCGTCCAACTGAATTTGAGAACTCAGGATATAAACCCCTCTCAGGATGTGGGTTGCCCCCATCACCGCCAGCACAGGTTTCATCGCAAAGTCGATGGACAGCAGATGGGCCAGGGTTCCCCCGGTGGCAATGGGGAGAATCACTTTACCGGTAAAGGCGTCTTGATCCAGCAAATCCAGCAGTGCCTTCAACACACCTGGATAGGAGGCTTTGTAAACGGGAGCAGAGATGACGATCCCGGTAGCTTGGGCCACCTTTTGCTGAATTGCCTTGAGTTGAGGGCTATCGAACTTGGCCAGTGCCAGATCCTCTGGGGGCAAATCCCGCACCGAAACAAACTGAGTGGTCAATCCCAGATCGGACAGGATCCCGGCAGCGTGATGTAAAACGGCTTCTGAGCGAGAAGGAGTGCTGGGACTACCGGAGAGCAGGAGGATGCTGGACATAGGCCGCAGACAGAATACTGTCTCAGTTGTACCAGGGATCCCACGTGAAAGATGATTAACCCACTCTCGCCCTGCCCCAGCATGCACGATAGCTTTGTCTCTCGACGTCATTCCCTGCTGGTCAAATTGCGGGCAAAATATGCCCCCCCCCAACTCCCCACCTACTCAAGGGGTCGGGAACGTGATAGGTTAGATTCAGCAAGGGTTTCAGCTTGCTAAACTTGAGATTGATTTACGCGGGCGTAGTTCAGTGGTAGAACGCTAGCTTCCCAAGCTGGATGTCGTGAGTTCGAGTCTCATCGCCCGCTTTCCCCAACCAACTGGCAAAACCCGCTTTCCGCAAGCATTCCCGGGCTTGGCCTAGTCCGGGAAATCAATGAGCTCAAGGTAAAAAGGGGTAGTTCGGGGTCAGTAAGATCTCCTTGGCCAGTGCCCAGTTAGGCAATGAAGCATGCAACTTTACGAGTACGACTTCTATGCCTGGACGCAAAAGCAAGCCGCACTGCTGAAATCGGGGCAGTGGGATCAACTGGATATCGCCAACTTGGTGGAGGAAATCGAGGCTTTGGGCAGGCAAGAACGCCGGGAATTGCTGCACCGGCTGGGGATCCTGGTAGGGCATTTGCTGAGGTGGCAATTGCAACCCCACCTGCGAGGCAAAAGTTGGCGGGCAACGATTACCGAACAACGCCGCCAGATCCAGCGATTGCTCAGAGACAGTCCCAGCCTCAAGCCCGATCTTTCGGCAGCCCTGCAAGAGGCTCACCAGGACGGGATCCTGTTGGTGGTGAGAGAAACGCCATTGTCTGAAGCAGATCTGCCTGCCCAGTGTCCCTACACATTTGAGCAGGTGATGGATCCCGACTTTTATCCTGGCAAGGAAGATCCCCAGTGATCTGCTCAGCCCCCGGAACCAGAACCAGGGAGGGAGGGATCCCGACCCCGGTGGGTCTCCATCTGGCTGTCCACTACCCGTCGCAGCACTCCGTTGACGAAAGCGGCGGCCTCAGGATCCCCGTATTTTTTGGCCAATTCTACAGCTTCGTTGATGGCAACCTTCACGGGGCTGCTGGCCAGTATTTCCATCTCCACCACCGCCAGGCGCAGGATATCTCGTTCGATCCGACCAACCCGCTGCAATTGCCAACCCACCAAAGCCTTTTGCAAACGAGCATCAATCGCCTCCTTGTGGGTTCGCAGGGCAGTTAACAGTTGCAAAGCGTAGGCGCGCACTTCTTGGGATTGGGCAATGTACAACAGTTCCGGCATGGACAGGGCAACGCCCACCCGGTTGACTGCTCTTTGGGACAACTGGACAACCTCATCCAAGATGTGGCGGACGCTGTGCAGCCGCTGTTCCAGGTGTTCTAAGGCTTGGCCGGCGTTGCCGAGGGCCACTTGCACCTGCTGGATTAGCTCCAGCAATTCCCCCCGTAAGGCATTGGGGTCAGGAACGTCCGCCTCCTTCAGAGTGATTTCCAGGCGCTGCAGGTGTCGTTGGGCCTGCTGAAGGCGGAGGGTGACGGAGCGGGATCCACCCTCTTCCTTGGGATCCGAATCGGCCAACAATAGAGGATCGCTCTCGTGCAACAAACGGTCGCTGCGCTGGATTTCCGCCGCCGCTGTGGAGAGGGTTTCATGGGTCTCTTCACTCAGGGCGCGGATGGCTGCCAGCAGCAAGTCCTCCAGTTGTTTTTCGCTCAGTTTGGCCGCCGTGGCTGGCAGTTGATTGACCCCCAGCAGGGCCAGTTCGCGGGCAATACGCCGAGGTTGCATTGCAGAATATCCATAGCTTCTGAAAGACTGCCCCATTGCCGCAAGGCGGCGCGCAAGCGCTATCGGGCTTAGCCATGCTAGCAGGTTGCCAATCCATGAAGAACGAGAGACTCACCCGGTCAACCGGCCCTAAAACTGCGACTTAACACCCGAAACACCAAAGATGAACTCTGCTCTGTGCCAAAGCGAGATTGGCTGGATACCGAGAGGGTGAGCCGTCGTTTGCTGCGGGTGATGCCCACATACAGCAGCCGCAGCCGCTCCGCTGCCAAGTCCAAAAAGGCTTGCTTGGTGGCAGAGTCGGCCTGCAGCTCCCAGCCGCCTTTGGGGCTGAGCTGTCGCAACTGAGCCAGGGCCTCTGCCTGCATATCCACTTCATCCAAAAACTTCAGCCCCAGGGTTCGCTCCCCGTACTGGGTGGGAAACTCGTAGGCCGACACCTGGGGGATGAACACCTGATCCCATTCCAGCCCCTTGGCCCGATGCAGAGTCGTGACAGTGATGCTGCCCGGCTCGGGGTCGAAGGCGAAGATCTCCGAAGGCAAGTTGTTGAGGCGGTGATCCAGAATCACTTGAAATTCTTGGGCGATCTCCTGCCAATCGGTTTCGGGCAGGGATCCCAGCACCTGCTCCAGCTGATCGATTACATAGCGACCCACAAACAGCTCTTCCGGCTTGCGGTAGAGGCTTTGAACGATCACATTCAGCACCTCCGGCCAAGGGGAGCGCCCGGCCCGGAGCCAACCGGCAAGGGTGCGCAGCAGCCTGCCCAAGTTCTGCCAAGGCGGGCCATCGGGCAGAGCGGGAGCCTCACCAAAGTTGGGAAATAGCAGCCGCTCCGGCAGAGAGGCGCGGATCCAGCTCAACATCGGTCCCAGTTCAGCACGTGGGATCCCCGCCCAATCCGCCAAGCAATCCACAGCAGCAGCCAAGCGAGTGGGGGCAGTGGGCTGGGCAAACCAGTCGATGATTCCCTTGAGCTGCAACAACACCCGCCGCTGACTGGGACTGCCCCGCAACAGATCGATCACCCGCTCCGCTCCCATTTCCTGGAGATAGCTGAGGGCCTTGCCCCCCATTTCGTTGGTGGTGACCAGAATGGCCACCGTTTGGCCGGGAAAAGCTTGGGCGGCTGCAATGGCCTGCCGCGCCACCTGTTGCAGCTCCTCTTCCGGGGATCCGACGACCCGCAGAAAGTCCACACCACCCTCGCTGGCCGGGGGGTTTTGGCCACCGGAGGTGGCCAGTTGAATGGGCTGGGGGGCCAGAGCGGTGCGCAAAGCCGGGATGGGGTGCTGCTGATTCACCCACTCCACCAGGCGGTTGGCCAAAGCGATGATCTGGGGGGCGCTGCGGCTGGATTCATCCAAGAGCACCACCTGAGGACTGGCCTGGCAAAAGGCGCGAAACAGCCGCGGCTCGGCGCTGGTAAAGGTGCCCATGATGCTCTGGTTGGGATCCCCCACCCGCACCAGGTTGCCGGTGCGTTGGCTGAGCAGCCGCAGCAGCTCTTCCTGCAGGGGGGAACTGTCTTGGGCCTCATCCTCGAACAGGTAGTCGTACCAGTTCTGTACCTGCTCCCGCAGCTCCGGACTGCCCTCGATCAAATCCACTGCTTGCCAGCCCAGGTCGTCGTAGTCTAACTTGCCCAGGCGACGCAATTCCGCTTGATAACCGGCGTAGATGGGAGCAGCCCAGCCCAGATAGCCCTCGCTGGGGATCACTTCTGGCCCCAGGCGCAGATTCTTGGCCCTGCTGATGACCACCTGCACCATCTGCTGGAAACTGCGCCGGAACTGGGCTCGGTTTTGGGCGATCTTTTGCGGGTTGTTGTCGCCGGGGATCAGCGGCTCCCAGAGCTGAGTATGGCGGACGAGCCAAGCGCGGCACAGGCGGCTGAGCAACCGCTCCTGTTCGTATCCCTCCAAAATAGACAGCTCCTCCCAACGGCTGGGGGCCTCCCGCAACACCCGCAACGACAAAGAATGCAGGGTAAAGGCCTGGGTAAAGCGATCCGGATACCCCGCCCGTTGCAAACGTTGATTGATGCGGTTGATCAAGTTGCCCCGCGCCGAACGCATGTAGGTGAACACCCCGATGCGCTCCGGTGGGATCCCCCGATTGAGAATTAAATCGGCGATCAACAGCTCCAGAATAAAGGTCTTGCCGCTCCCCGGAACGGCGGCGATCCCCAGCGGCCCCGATTGGTAGGCCAACGCCTGTTGCTGCGCCGGACGCAGGGTGACCTCAGGAAAGGGAGAAGAAGCCAGACCCAGCATGGGATCCCTGCCTAGCTGAGGATGAAGGTCTCGATGGCTGCCGCCACCCCGTCTTCTGCCACAGGAGGGGCAATCCAATCGGCATGGGGCAACAGAGCAGGCGAGGCATTTCCCATCGCCACCCCGATCCCCGCATACCGCAGCATCTCAATGTCGTTGTCGCCATCGCCAATGGCCATCACCTGCTCCGCCGACAACCCCAGCATTTCCTCGGCCAAAAAACGAACGGCATTGCCCTTGTTCACCGCCGGATGGGTAGCCTCGAGAAAAATCGGCTCTGAACGGGTGAGGTAGAGCTGGTCAGGGGAATACCGCCGCCGCAGGGATCCCTGCAATTCCTGCAGGAACTCGGTATCCTCAGAAACAGCCAGGATCTTGGTGGGGCTTCGTCCGTATTGGGCGGAAGAGAACATCTGGAACGGCACCTGCGAGCGCTCAGCATAAGCCTGACTGAGGGGGCTCAGCTCCCGCAAATAGAGCTGGTCATCGATGTAGAGGTGAACCCCCACCGGCTGATCCTGCAACACTTGCAGCAACTCCTCGGCCAGCGGCCAGTCAAGGCTCCAGTGCTTTAGGGTCTTTTGGCTGTCGGGATCCCGAATTAAAGCCCCCTGGTAGCTGCATAGGGGCATATCGGCCCCAATCGCGTAGTGGAACCGCTCGGCAGAACGATGCATGCGGCCCGTAGCAATGGCTACTCGCACCCCTGCTGCTTTGGCCTTCTGAATGGCCTCCCGAACCGGCTCTGAAACCTGGTTGGAAGGCCCGGCAATCGTGCCATCGATATCCACCACCAACAGCCGAATCTGGGCACGGGGTGGAGAAGATGCCCGCTCTCTTTCCTCGGCTTGGACGTTAGCCTGAGTTTGCATTGCTGTTGTTTGCCCTCCTCCTGGCAACCTTCCAGACCGTAGCATGGCTCTGCCTCGATTGGTTGACGGTCATTGGCCGGCTCAGTACACAAAGAATCAACACAGAAGAATTGAACAAGTGAGATGGCCGGGTGGGGGATCGGTTTCCGCCCCTATTCCCGCCAACGAGAAAGCGTAGAATTAAGAAAGACTAGCCCCGTGATGGACGAAAACATTGTGATCATGCTGAAACGAATCGGTCGCGTCTGCCGGCCTCTGCTGGCCATTGCCCTGGCCTTGACCTTGGCCCTGGCTCCCATAGGCGCTGTTTGGGCACGCAGTGGCGGTCGCATTGGCGGCGGATCTTTCCGGTCTCCGACGTTCTCTGCCCCCCGCTCGATTGGCCCGCACTACTCAGCTCCTGTCTACCCCAGCTATGGAGGCGGCTTTGGTTTTCCGCTGCTGGTGCCCTTTTTCTGGGGAGGGGGGGGTGGCGGCCTGCTGACGCTGCTGCTCTTGGTTGGGGCAGGTAGCTTTTTGGTGCAGACGCTGCGCTCGGGGATCAGATCCGAAGAAGGGGACGATAGCATTGGGGTTCGCGATCCCCAGGTAACTGTTGCGCAGGTAAAAGTGGGACTGCTGGCCAGCGCCCGGCAACTGCAGAAAGACATGAACGCCCTGGCTCTGGAGGCGGATACTCAGTCGCCAGAAGGGCTGAGCCAACTGTTGCAAGAGGTCACCCTTGGCTTGATGCGCTACAGCGACTACTGGGCCTATGGCCATGCCCAAGCGGAGAAGCTGCCCCTCTCCCGCGCCGAATCCCTGTTCTATCAAGCCTCTTTACAAGAACGGAGCAAGTTCAGCGTCGAAAGCCTCAGCAACCGCAACAACCAGATCCAACAAGTCTCCCAAGCGGCGCTGCAGCGATCTGCTGCTGGGATCCCAGATGTTGGCGAGTACCTGCTGGTAACTCTACTGGTTGCGTATCGTGGTAACTTAGGTACACTACCTGTAGTTAACTCCATGGCGGATCTGCGGCAGTGCCTGTTGCAGCTGGCTTCGATTCCGGCAGATCGGATTGTGGCCATCGAAGTGCTGTGGACGCCGCAGTTGGAGGGAGACACCCTGTCGGCAGAGGCGCTGTTGACCGAGTACCCGGAAATGCGGCTCCTTTGAGAGCCTTTGGGCGATAGACGGCAACTGTTGGCTGAGTGTCTCAACTCCTCGGGATCCCCGCCGCTCAGGCTAGGGAGGTTGTATGTCCGGGTTAGATGCTTCAGCGGGCAGAGGCCGTCGTTCCCCTTGGGCATGGTCTGGCCAAGTCAAGCAGGCAGATTCTCTGTTGGATGAGCTGTTCGAGGATTTGGAGAACAGCTTGGAAGAGGGGCTCTCAGAAGCCGGCGAATATCCTTACCTCGGCACACGGCCCCCACTGCCTTCCCGGCGCTTCTCTGCTGCCGGAGGATTACTGCTGGGTATGGCTTTGGCCGCTACCTTGGTGGCAGGTCTGGCTTTTTGGATGACCCTGCGCCCGCGGGCGGTGGTTTTTTCGCAGGCCACTCGGGATCCCTTGGCTGAGGCACCCAATTCTTCCCATTCCGATGCTCACCAGGAGCCCTTGCTTCCCACTGCTGCTGATGTGGATGAAAATGATGTGGATGAAAACCCCAAAGCTCCACCTGAGGATTCTGCAAAGGCTGTCTTGGTCGAACCGGCAAAACCGCCGACTGTTGTCGCTCCTCTTGCTTCAAGAGGGGCTGGTCTTCCCTCTCCCCCCAGGGTACCTGCGCCTCCGGTGCCAGCGCGGATCCCACCCCAGCCTCTGCCGCAGATGAAGCTGGTGGGATTGATCCACGATCCAGGTGCCCCCAAGGCTCTGATCTTGATCGACAACGTAGTACGTCAGGTGGCTGTTGGCCATGCGGTGAAAGCAGAGTGGCGGGTTACCTCCATCAGCCCCTACGGTGTGAGGGTGAGCAATGGTGCTCAAAGCGTTACCTTGCAGTTGGGGCTGTCGCAGCGGATCTGAATCACCTGGATAGGGATCCCTGCTGGGTTGAGCAGCGCCTGGAGGGTGGGAGATTGGATTGAAGGAGAAGGGGCAGATGAAATTCGCCAAGCTGGGGCGAATGAGCCGCTGCAGAGTGGGAGTGGGTTTAGTTCTGGGATACCTCTGTCTCGGGCTGTTGGCTTGTCGCAGTACACCCCCCTTGTCAGAATCCCCCTCTGGGATCCCGGCGGCCTATGCTAGCCGCCCGCAACTGCAAGGGAAGGCAGTGGTGGAGATGGAGGTGCAAACTGCTGAGGGGGTAGGCAAGGTGATCTTGGCGATCCACGGGGAAGCGGCACCCCTGACCGGCGGCCAGTTCGTGGATTTGGTTCAGCGGGGCTTTTACAATGGCCTCACCTTCCATCGGGTGGAAAAGGATCCGCAGCCTTTTGTGGTGCAGGGTGGGGATCCCCGTGGTGACGGTACAGGGGGTGCAACAGAGCCGGGGAGCAACCGCCTGCGCACCATCCCCCTGGAAATTCAGCTGCGTGGGGAACCCTACCCCCGCTACAACACCTTGATCCAGGATCCCGCTGCTCTGAGTAAGTTGCTCTTGCCCCATCGTTTGGGGGCGGTGGCCATGGCCCGTTCTAGCCCACTTGACTCAGCCTCTTCCCAGTTTTACATCACCCTCTCTGCTCTGCCGATTTTGGACGGGCGCTATGCCGTGTTCGGCTACGTCACCGAGGGGATGGAGTGGGTGGAGCGCATCCAGGTGGGAGATGTGATCCGCTCGGCGCGGGTGTTGGAAGGAGCGGACTTGCTCAGGGTTCCGGGATCCCAACCGGAAAGAGCAGATCAGATGGAGGATCCCGGCAGTTTATGATGGGCAGCAACTCTGCTGCTGGTTTGGTTGTTGTAGCTCTGGCTTTTGCCTTGAGGAAGGGCAAGTTTTGCCCTCGTCCCCTCCGCCAACACCTGGGCACCCTTTCATGCAAGAAGACGCTTTTTCCCCCCTTGAGCCCCTAGACGAGCTGCCACCTCACTCACCGCCGGAGGTGGATGTGGAGCTGATGCTGCAGCAGTTGCAGGATCCGGATCCCTATTTGCGGATGCAGGCGGCCCGCGCCTTCTGTGAGATCGAAGAACCCCGCGCCGTTAAACCCCTGCTGGCCCTAGTCCGGGATCCCTGCCCGTTGGTGCGGGTGGGAGCAGCCTATGCCCTAGGTCGGAATCCGGATCCCGCTGAGGTGGAGGTGCTGATCGAGGGCTTGCGCTGGGATTGGAACGGCTATGTGCGCAAAGGCTTGGTGTGGGCGTTGGGCAATGCCAAGGATCCGCGGGCGTACCCGGTGTTGCTGGAAGTGTTGGCCGGGGATATCGCGGCAGTGCGATTGTGGGCTGCCAGTGCCCTCGGACAATTGGCTCAGGCGCAAGTGTTGCCCGGCCCGGCATTGGATGAGGTGGTCGCAGCTCTCTGCCGGGGTTTGGCTCAAGATCCAATCGCGGCGGTACGTGGCAACTGTGCCTGGAGCTTAGGGATCCTGGGGCAACAGGTGAAACTGGCTCTCGAGGATCCCATTGTTTACACGATGCTAACAAGGCAATTGCTGACCAGCGCCAGTCGCGATCCCGATTGGGGGGTGCGGGATGACGCGCGGCTTGCCCTACAAAAGCTGGCAGATCCCGATTTGCTGGAGCAACTGGATAACCTCAGCTGATCGTTATAGTCATTTTTAAACTAGATTGAGACACTCCCCAAGCATTCCACGCTGCTGCCCCTACTCCCAGCCTCGCTGCCAGAGGGAGAGGGGAGCTAGACGAAAATGTTTCATTCCCGTTTAACGAACCAGATCGAGTGTCACCGAACCAGATCGAGGAGCCAAGCAAAGTAGAAGCGGCTGCGAATGGTTTGTCGCTGCTGCACTTTCCAGCCCCATTCGGTTAATTGGCTCACCAAGGTCGCCTCTCGGTGTTGATAGGCGCGGGTGGTTTTGCTGGGGCCGGGGAAGAACTCTCCCACTTTCTTCAGCAGCGTCAGCCAGGGGGTTTTGGGGGCAAAACTGAAGATCAGGCGGGACCGAGCCAGGCGGGTCAGGTGCTTTAGCATGCGCAGGGCCTCGGCTTCAGGGTAGTGGATCATCACATCGAGGCAGATGACGACATCGTATTCCCCCGTCAATTCCTCCAGATCCGAGACCCAAAAGTGTGGGTTGTCTGTGGATCCCAGCTCCATTTGCTGGCGGCGGCGCGCTTCGCTCACCATTTGTTCCGAGATGTCGCTGGCGAACACCTGTGCCCCCCTGGCGGCCAAGGGCAAGCTGAGGCTGCCCACCCCGCATCCGGCATCACAAATGCGTAAACCCGAGGGATCCCCCAACCACTGCAACACCGTCTCTACTGTGCGAGCATGGCCAAGGCGGATGTCTTTTTGGACGAAATTGACTTCTTCTTCACCATAAATGCGCCGCCAGCGCTCGAAGCCAACGGAGTTGAAATAATCGCGGACAATGGTTTTCTCTTGCATAGAACTTCCAGCTAGGGATCCGGCGAGAGAAAAGAGGAACGCCCTGCTCTGTCGAGACCCGGCATTTCTTCGCCCATGCGCATCTCATTCTACCCCGAGCCCCCGTAGCCCTCTGCACGGTTGCTCTAGGATTGTATTAGAATTAGCCCGCACACCTTGGATGCTGCACCATGACCGAAGCTGAGATTGCCCAAGCGTTGCAGGCTCGGTTGGCTGCCC
This sequence comes from Synechococcus sp. R5-15, assembly GCF_047462035.1. Classification (NCBI taxonomy): domain Bacteria; kingdom Bacillati; phylum Cyanobacteriota; class Cyanophyceae; order Synechococcales; family Synechococcaceae; genus Synechococcus; species Synechococcus sp. R5-15. Next base: position 24,958 of record NZ_JANSIK010000017.1, read on the forward strand.
CGGTCAAAATCGCGGTCAAACGCCGCCAAGGTCATCTGCATGTTCTTCTGAATCGATCCTCCTCGGCCCGAGTGGACTACCCCCATCTCATGGAACGGGTGCAGGCGGAGCTCAGAGTGTTGGGCTTGCCCGGCTTAGAGCAGGTCACGGTGTACGGGCGTGAGTCGGGACATTCTGAATACGAGTGGGAGCAAACGGCCCCCTTGTTGAACCCGCTGCTGGCCTCAGAAGAAACCACAGTTCTGTTGGAAAAAAAAGGCGATCGCCTACTGCAGGATCTGACAGTTGTTGCCCCGGATTCGGTCAACTCAAAGCCTGAACCTGCGCCGGAGAATCCTGTCGGGAAAACCGACATAGGCAGCAGGTCCCGCATCTCCTGGGTGTGGCTGGGGGGAGCTGTACTGATTGTTGGAATTGGGGTGATTCTTTTGCTGGTTGCCCTTCTCTGAAAGAGCTGGGTAAAGGTTCTTGTTCTTGTCTTGGGAAAAGCCTCAGGGAGCGTTGCCGAGAGTCGCCGATGAACTTTGAGGATGCCGGGATCCGGTCAATTGGGCTTTTTGCAAGGCATCCTGCAGCATCCGCTCCACCAACTCGGTGAACGTCCACCCCAGAGCCGCCGCCGCATCAGGACAGAGGGAGGTGGGGGTCATGCCGGGCAGTGTATTCACCTCCAACACCCAGGGGTTCTCCTCGGAATCCACCCGCAGATCCACTCGCGCCAAGCCTTCGCACCCCAACACCCGATAGGCCCCTAGACCTGCTGCCTCACAGCGGGCCAACCCTGCCGGGCTGAGGGAACAGGGGATCAAATGCCGCGAGCCACCGGGTGCGTACTTGGCTTCGTAGTCGTAGAAGTCGCCTTGGGCGGGGATGATCTCAATGGCCGGAAGAACTTGGCCGGACAAGATCGAGAGGGTGATCTCCTTTCCGGGAACATAGCGCTCCAGAAAAATCCGCGACGAGACTGAGCGGGCCAACTCCAGCCCCTGAGCAAATGACCTCTCATCCTGGACAATGCTGATGCCCACCGTCGAGCCGTTGTTGCTGGGCTTAATCACCAGTGGGGATCCCAACTCTGCCGCACAGTCAGCCCAAGTGAGGGGGCTTTGGTCGTCCCAAACCTGCCAATCGGGGGTAGGGATCCCCGCGGCGCGAAAGATCTGCTTGGAGACCAGCTTATCCATGGCCAGAGCACTGGCCAGCGGCCCGGATCCCTGGTAGGGCAGGCCCAGCCAGTCCAGCATTCCCTGTACCACCCCATCCTCGCCACCAGGGCCATGCAAGGCAATCCAAACGAAGTCGCAGCCGGCTTGCCGTTCCTGCCAAAGGCGCAGAGGCAGATCCTCATCTGGGTCGATTACCTTGACCCGATGGCCCAGGTCCTCCAAAGCCCGTTTGCAGGCTTTACCCGTTACCCAAGAGACTTGACGTTCTGCCGAACGCCCCCCCGCCAAGACAACAATGTTCATGGCCTAACCCCAAAGCACTCCCCACCCTCAACAACCGGCACCAAGATACCAGCATACCTTCACCCTACCCTACGAAGGGGGCCGTCGGCGGCGCAAGAACTCGGGAATATCTAAGCCTCCAGACATCGGCGGCTCAGGCTCCGGAGGCTGTCGAGGCGGCAGCCCAGAGCCCGTGGGAGTGGGCTTGGGAACCCCCGACTTGTTGGAGGCAGAAACTTTGGTTGCAGCAGGGATGGCGGCTGGACGGGCTTTCTCTTGGAAACCGGTGGCGATGACCGTGATGCGCACTTCCCCCTGCATGCGCTCGTCTTGGACGGTGCCGAAGATGATGTTGGCCTCGGGATCCACTGCCTCGGCGATGATCTCGGCAGCCACCGTGACCTCATGCAAGGACAAATCCGGCCCACCGGTAATGTTGAAGAGGACACCTTTAGCCCCTTCGATGGAGGTTTCCAAAAGCGGCGAAGATACAGCGGTAATGGCGGCTTCGCGGGCGCGGGACTTGCCGGATCCCATGCCAATTCCCATCAAGGCAGAGCCGGCATCGGCCATCACGCTGCGCACATCGGCAAAATCCACATTGATCATGCCGGGAATGAGAATGATATCCGAGATGCCCTGCACCCCCTGCCGCAGCACATCATCAGCAACGCGAAAAGCCTCTTGGACAGGGGTTTGCTCGGAGATCACCGAAAGCAACTTGTCATTGGGAATTACAATCAGGGTATCAACTGCCTCCCGCAGCGCTTGGATCCCTTCCTCGGCCTGCTTGCTGCGGCGTTTGCCCTCAAAGGAAAAAGGCCGTGTCACCACTCCCACCGTCAGGGCACCACTGGCTTTGGCAATTTGGGCGATGACGGGTGCTCCACCCGTGCCCGTGCCTCCCCCCATGCCGGCGGCAATGAAGACCAGATCTGCCCCTTTGATGGCTGCCGATATTTCTTCGCTGGATTCCTCTGCAGCTTTCTGGCCAATGGCCGGGTTACCACCTGCACCCAAGCCTCGAGTCAGCTTCTGCCCAATTTGCAAGCGGTTCACTGCCGAGGACTGGGCAAGGGCCTGCGCATCGGTGTTGACGCTCCAAAACTCGACGCCCACAAGGTTGCTGGCCGCCATCCGACTGACCGCGTTGCCACCCCCACCCCCCACGCCTACTACCTTAATCTTTGCGTTTGCGGTCTTGCTCGGCATGAAGTCCTCTGGACAATCCGCCGCTCTGGTCTGAGATCCGTTCCTCTCATACTCGGCATGAGAGCCTTCTCCCCTGTGGCGCTCATTCCAATGGGAAGGCGCAGACTGGGCTGAGCCCAACCCTTGCCCAGGATTGGGAGGATGGATGTCTGACCAATTGGATGGCATGTCAGCTCTCACAATAACTTAAATTCTGGCAAATATCGAATATGCTAGCTGATTTAATATAGAGCAACTCCCTCCAGATGCCAACGCTGCCGACGTTTGTGAATCTTCCCGCTGAATACGGCCCTCCTAAAGACGCCTGTCGGCAGAATCTCAGGTAGCCTTTCTTGCCTAGAGGCATTTCTCTCTGAACTTATCTCGAAGCTTTTGTGTGTAAGAATAGGTGTTCTCGAATACTTAGACCCTTGCAGGGGAAGAAGGGTCCAAAGGGAGGTTTCGGTACAAGAGTCTGGCCCTAGTTAAGGCCCAGTTAAGGCGAAGAGTCCCCTATCCAGCCAAAGGCTGATAGAGCGCCACTTTGTAGAACTGAGGCTTTGGCATCCTGTAGAGATTCAGGGATCCGGACTTGCATTCAGACCAGCTCTAGGTGGATCTCCGCTTTTAGCCGTTGGGGGAGGGAAATTTTGAATACATCTCCCTGATTCATTTCGTGGGCATCTTCCATGCTGGCCAGGGCTTCCACCACTTCTTCGGAGTTGGCGGTTAGCACCACAACGGGGCGCTCGCAGGCAATGGGGAAATCGTGCCACGTGCCGAGGTGCAGCAGCAGCCCATGCCCGGCAGGGAATCGCAGGGCTTGTACTTTGTCGAGATCGGGAGCTGCTTTGGGATGGTTGGGAGGAGCCATCACCATGATGAACGGCTCTTGCCCCAGGCCGACAAACAACTGGGTCATACGCATGTGGCGCTCCAGCCAGAGCACAGGTGGATATCCGGGCAGGATCTTAGCCGTACGGATAACGGCTCTGCCGGTGTATTGAAAGTCGATGTTCTGTCCTTCCAGGACACGCCCCTGATAAAAGGGGATCCCCAGCCCAGGATTGGCCACATCGTCCCCTATAAGTTGGCCGAAGGGTTGCACATTTTCTGGGGTGGCATCCACAATCGGCACCCGGACAACGGTGGTGGCAGTTGCAGTCGTGCTCATGGTTTGCATCCTCGCTCTTGATTGGACTGGGGTCAATTGGATTGGAGTCAGGCTTTCTATCTTAATTAATTGTCTTATTGAGATTAATTGTCTTATTGAGAGCAATAGGTAAAGAAACGGTTTTCCCGGTAACGGTCTATACATCTTTGATTCTTATTTAATTCTTAACTTTTAATTCTTAACTTTGTTCTTCTCGAGGGCTTTGCGGGTTAAACCACCGCTCGATGATGTGGCGAATTTGCCGGGCGGCAGTGCCATCGCCAAAGGGGTTTTGGGCTTGGGCCATGCGGGCATAGGCTTGTGGGTCTGTGAGCAATTCTCGGGCTGCCTTCAGGATCTTTTCGGGGTGTGTGCCTACCAGGCGGGCGGTGCCGGCAGCAATCGCTTCAGGACGTTCGGTGGTCTGCCGCAGCACCAGCACCGGTTTGCCCAGGGCAGGGGCCTCTTCTTGAATGCCGCCGGAGTCGCTGAGGATGAGGGTACAGCGCTGCATGGCGCTCACCCAGAGGGGATAGTCCAGAGGCTCAGTGAGAAAAGCCCGCTCATGGGATCCCAACAGGGCTTGCAGGGGATCCCGCACCAAGGGGTTGGGATGGAGGGGCAAAAGAAGGGCGGTATCGGGAAACTCGGCCAAGATCTGCAGCAGAGCCTTGCCGATGGCGGTTAGGGGATCCCCCCAATTTTCGCGTCGGTGCAAGGTAACCAGCAGGACACGGTAGCGCTGCCAGTCCAGGCCGGGAATGGGGCAGGGGATCCCTTGGGAGGCCACCTGCAGTAGGGCGTCGATGACAGTGTTGCCGGTGCAATGGATGGATCCCACCACGTGGCTTCGCTTCAGGTTGTCAACGGCTTGGGGGGTAGGGGCAAAGTGCAGGCTGGCCAACTGGGAGATCAGGCGGCGATTGGCCTCTTCGGGGAAAGGATTGTAGAGATCATCGGTGCGCAGTCCGGCTTCCACATGCCCGACCGGGATCCGGTGGTAAAAAGCTGCCAAGGCGGCAGCGAAGGCGGTGGTGGTATCTCCCTGCACCAAAACCAGTTGAGGATGTTGCTCTTGAAAGTAGAGTTCTAGGCCCCGCAAGGTGGCTTCGGTGATGTCCGTCAAGCTTTGGCGGGGGCGCATGATCGCCAGATCCCGATCCGCTTGCAGACCGAATAGCCGCATCACCTGATCCACCATTTCCCGATGTTGTCCGGTCAAGATCAGCTCGGTGCGCAGATGGGGACTGGCACGCAGAGCTTGAATCACCGGGGCCAGCTTAATGGCTTCGGGCCGTGTGCCCAAGATCACGGCAACGAGGGGAAGAGAGGCCATAAGCTCAAGGACATCGGCACCTGTAGGAGATGGGAAGCGCAGCTCATTGAAGCAAGGCCACCAACAAACCACTAACAAAAACCACTAACAAAACAGAGGCGGCGAAGGGCGTGGGTTGCTCAAGGTCGCAAGCCACCGAGATGTAGACTTTGCTGAGTCAGGCTGAGGGCAATGTCGAGACGAGAGGAACCACAAGGGGGCTATTGCTGCTCACTCCGATCTTACCCCTCCAGCTGCCCCACCAATTTTTCACCGGATGAGCTGGAGAAAAAGGGTTGACGGGATCCCACTCCTGCAACTAACCTAAAGGGGGCTGAAGAGATCCTCTTCTGGCTGTCCGGGTTGTTTCGGTTAACCTTTTTGGAGGAAAACGTTCAACAGCATGGACGCTTCCGGTAGTTGTAGCGCCAGCCACCAGTGGATGGTCTTCGAGGAGCACGTTCTTGAAGACTGGGCTCTTACTGGTGTCTTCCTTTTCCCCGCTGACAGCTTCTGTCGTCGCTTGAGAGGATCCCGTTTCGCCAACGCGAAGGGGTGGGAGAGTTTTCCCGGCTAGCTTTTGACTTGGGTGGCTCTCTCAGTCGGCGACGAACAGATGAGCTGAGCAGAGCCTTACCTGAGCAATGGGTTTGTACAGCCCTGTTCAGAAAAGGGGAGATCAGGAGTAATTCCGAGGGGATTCCCCTTGACTTTCCTGTTGTGGGTTTTGGGGTTTCCGCAGGCCTGGGGATCCCTTGGAGTCCCTCTTATCGGCTTGGGCGCTTGCGATCCAAGCTGGGCTTGGAGGCCTGGCGCTAGACCTACGGCTTGCTGCGCGGCCATCCAAGGGTTTCAGGGCTTCCCTGTGAGCCTCGGAGCACCGGTTGGCTGTTGACCTCCTGGTTCTCTTCATCCCGGCTGACCCCAACGTTCGGAGGTTTATCATGCGGCACAACGTTCTTCGCGATCTCCTAACCCCTGCTTCCTTGGAAGCCGCCAAGCGAGAGGCCAACCGCGCTCCCATTGCCGAGCTGGTGCAGCAGTTGATGGAGATTTCACCTCGGCAGCGGGTTTTGGCTTTCCGCTTGCTGGAAAAAGACAAAGCCATTGCAGTGTTTGAGTATCTGCGGCCCGAAGAGCAGGCCGATCTCATTCGCAGCATGGAAAGCCCAGAAGTGATCCGGCTGGTAGAAGCCTTACCTCCGGATGAGCGGGTGCGTCTGTTTGAGGAGTTGCCGGCCAAAGTAACCAAGCGCCTCATTGCCAACCTCAGCCCAGAAGCTCGGGAAGCAGTGAATATCTTGCTGGGTTATCCAGAGCGCAGTGCCGGTCGGCTGATGAACCTGCGCTACTTGTCGGTACGGGATACCATCACCGTCGGGGCTGCTCTGGCCAGCGTGCGGGACTCTCAACTGGGAGACGATGAGCTGGATGTGATTTTTGTGGTGGACGATCAGCGGTTCTACAAAGGTTTGGTTCGCACCGTGCGCCTCGTGAAAGCAGATCCGGATTTGCCCATTCGGGAGCTGATTGAGGGATCGGATATTTTTGCGCGGGTTACCGACCGGGATCTCCAGGCAGCTCGTTTGCTCAAGGATTCGGGCTTGCCGGCTATTCCGGTGGTGGATACGGAAGGGCGCTTGGTGGGAGATATCACCTTTGAAGATGTCATCAACTTGGTGGAAGAAGAAGCCACCGACGCCGCTCTGGCCCAAGCAGGGGTGGGCAGCTTGCTCAGCCGAGACAAGGTTTGGAGCGAGCGCCTGGTTAAAGGCGCCCGTTGGTATGCCGTCCGCCTGCGCATCACGTTTTTAATCATCACCTTGATTGGCGGCATGTTGGTGGGGGGAGTGATCGAAACCTTTGAGGAGGTGTTGCAAGCAGTAACGGCAGCGGCTATTTTCATCCCCTTGGTCATGGATATGGGCGGTAATGTTGGCACCCAATCTACCACCATCTTTGCCCGTGGCTTGGCTTGGGGCCACATCAACGTGCGGCAGTTTTTCCGCTACTTGCTGCGGGAAGCCAGCATTGGCGGGATTATCGGAGTGATCCTGGGGGCCACGGCTGGGGTGATTGCCTACTTCTGGCAAGGGGCACCGAATGGGATCCCACAATTGGGTCTGGCGGTGGGCTTGGCTCTGGCCATAGTGATCACGTTGGGGGCTGTCTTGGGCGCCATTTTGCCTTGGGCGATGTTAAAGCTGGGCTTTGACCACGCTCCCGGAGCGGATCCTTTCATCACCACCATCAAAGACTTCACCGGACTCTGGGTGTATTTCATGTTGGTAGGTTGGTTGGTCGGCGTTGAAGTGGAGTTTTAAGGCCACCATCTCTGTAGCTATTCCCATGGGCAGTGCAACTCCATTCCAGGCTTCCCTAACCTCAGGGGATGCTCCGGGTGGGCCACGAAAGCAGCGAGCTAGGGAAGTCTCTCAGATTCTCATTCCATTCAATTTGTCCAAATCTGTATCTTATTGAGGAGGTGTGCCATGACCTCGAAAGTTCTATCTCCCTTGGCTGCTGCTCAATTTCGGTCACGGCTGCAGCAGTATGCCTATCGGGTGGGCATAACCTGTGCTTTAGAAACAGGTGGTAAGCTGGCCCCAGAATCCGCCTTTGCTCAACTGGAAGCCCTCTGGCAAACCTTGCAACAGGAAGCCACTGCCCTTGGGATCCCAGATGAGGATGGCTAAACTTTATCCTTTCACGAGAACCGGAGCATGACCTGGATTGACTTCACCTTGCGTTTGGCCGTTGCCTTTGTCCTGGGATCCCTCATTGGCCTGGAGCGACAGTGGCGGCAGCGTATGGCCGGCTTACGCACCAACACCTTGGTGGCCACGGGTGCAGCTTTGTTTGTCATGCTCTCGGTTCTCACCCCTGATGAAAGCAGCCCGACCCGTATTGCGGCCCAAGTGGTATCGGGGATTGGCTTTTTGGCCGGTGGCGTGATCCTCAAGGAAGGAGCCAGCGTCCGTGGCCTGAACACTGCCGCCACCATCTGGTGTGCAGCCGCGGTGGGAGCCTTTGCCGGATCGGGGTACATTCCCCAAGCTGCCATTGGAGCCGGAGCTGTGTTGATCTCCAACGTTGTGCTGCGTCCGCTGGGCTACCGCATCAACCAGCAGCCTTTGAAAGGCACAGAACTGGAACTGGTCTATGAGTGTTCGTTCATCTGCAAAAGCCAAGCAGAGGCCCACATCCGCGCCTTGCTCTTGCAAGGCATAGCTCCCACCCATCTCAAACTGCGTGCCCTCTACAGCGAAGACCTGGAGGACAAGCCCGATCTGGTCAAAGTCGAAGCAGAGCTGGTCACCCAAACCCGCGATGACCAGGCCCTAGAACTTGTCGTCAGCCGCCTCAGCCTAGAGCCAGGTGTGATCACTGCCCGATGGCGGATCATCGAACAGGAATTTGGCTGATCCCTCATCCTGCCAACTCCCAACCGGTCAGCAACGCAAACACCAGAAATAAGCCGCCCCCCACCCAATGCACGGCGCGTTCAGAGATGTGAGCTGCTAAAAAACGACCTCCCACCACCGCCAGCCCCACCATCAGTCCATGGCCGAGGGTAGCCCCTGCCCAGACGCTCAATCCCGGGTGGGTGGCCGCCAAGGAGACGGTGGCAATCTGGGTTTTATCCCCGAACTCGGCCAAGGCCGTCAAGCTAAAGGCTTCCCACACAATGGCCCAAGCACCGCCGCGGCCCGCCCCTTTTTCTTCTGCCTGCTCCACCAGCCTGAGGGCTTCTTCCTCTTCTTCTTTTTCCTGCTGGGGAGTCATCTTGTAAGCTTGCCAGAGCATTCTCAGCCCAAAAGCCGCGAAAACCCCAGCCGACAACACTCGCACGCCCAGCGGCGGCAGCAGCTTGAAAAGCACCTTCCCGGCCACCACCGCCAGCAAGGTCATCACGGCCAAAGCCAGCCACGTCCCCAAGAAAACCCAGCGGCGCGGGTGTCGCATAGCCAGAATCAGGGGGGTAAAAAAGGTTTTATCCCCAAACTCTGCTACCGTAACCAACAGCAAACTTGACGCAAAACCAGCCCACATCGTTTAGCCTCCAACCTCTCTTGTGTGTGGAATCGGTTCACACCTAGAGGTGAAGGCTGGGAAAGTCAGACGGACTCACCAAGCTCACCTCTGCGTGAACTCAGTGAAAGTCTCGTCACCAAAGCAGCCTACCGGGCTTGCTTTGTCTCTTGCACCGGGCTGTTTTTAGCCAGTATGTCGATGCAGAGGGCGGTAAGCCGCCTGACTACTCCCTTTCCGTCTGAATGGTAGCATGCTGAGCTCCCAGTGGGAGTAGTTCATTCAAGCATTCAAGAAAAGCTCTCCAATGGGATCCCCCAAGACTTGCTGTGCCTTGGCCGATATCAGCTAGAAATCGCAGGAGCCCCGCACTGTACCCGTAGGGTCAGTGCCGGGAGGAATGCGCTTTGAT
>NZ_JANSIK010000018.1:0-18382 GCF_047462035.1 Synechococcus sp. R5-15
CTTTTGCCAAACCGCCTAAAGCTCAGTAAATTCAGCAAAGTTCAGGGTTTTGGGGGTTAGAGGCATGCTCGGAAGGAGAAACCGACCCCCACTCAGGAGCCGTAGGGGAAAATTAGCTCTCCGGCTCAAACACCTTCAGATCCACCACCTTCCCCCCTTGGAAAGTCCAGTGGGCAAAGGTGCCGGCCACCTCCCCATTCTCATCGAAGTTGATGGATCCAGAGGCGCCGGTGTAGAAGATGTCTTCCCCTTTGCCGATCAGCTCCACAGCCTTGGCCCACTCTCCGGGCAGGATCTCGGTGCCGGGGGGATTGGCCACTTCCCGCAAAGCATCCCGAACAGCAGTGCCATCGGTGCTGCCGGCTTTCTGAATGGCCAGAGCCAGGACAAAAGCGGCATCGTAGGCGGTGTCGATGTAGGGGGTGGGGGGCAGCTCCCCGTAGGCGGCTTTGTAGGCTTCGGCAAAGATTTGGTAAGCCTTGCTATCGGTGAGGGCCTGAGGCGAAACGCCGATGGATCCCTCTAGCTTTTCGGCTCCCACCTGGGCTGCCACGTCGGGAGAGCGCATGCCATCGGTGAAGACAAAGCGGTCAAACAGCCCCTCTTCCAAAGCTTGCCGCAAAATGACCACACCGTTTTCGGGGTAGCCAATCAGCACCAATGCCTGGGGATCCCCTTCCTTCAGTTGGGTCAGCTCACTGCGATAGGAAGCCTTGCCGGGCTCGTAGGGAACCGACTTGGTGATGGTGCCGCCCCGCTTTTCAAAAGCCGTCTTAAAGCTGTCGGCCAGGCCCTGGCCATAGTCGTTATTGATGTAGATGATGGCCAGGCGCTCCAGCTTCTCTTCACGGGTGATCTGGGCCAGGGCTACCCCTTGATAGGCATCGGAAGGAACTGTGCGAAACAGAAAATCGTTGTCCTCCAGAGTGGTAATGGTAGGAGCGGTGGAAGCGGGGGAAATTTGCGGGATCCGATTGGGAACCGTGACCGTCGTGGCCACCGGAATGGTGATGCCACTGCCCAAGGCGCCGATGATGCCGGCCACCTTCTCCACGGTGACCAACCGTTGAGCTGCGTCGATAGCCGGCTGAGCCGACGTCTGGTCATCCGCTTCGACCACTTGGGCAGGGGATCCCAAAATGCCACCGGCGGCGTTGATTTGGTCAATCGCCAGCTTGATCCCTTTGAGGCAGTTTTCCCCGAAGGCCTGCAGATCCCCGGTAAGAGACATCAAGGCCCCGATTTTGACCGGCCCCTGAGTGGCCTGCTGTGCCGTGCTGGGCAGCAGAGTGGTGGCAAGAGCAGCCGCCGTCAGGGCAGCCGCCGCTGCAAAGGCCCGTCGGGTGAGTTTATTCATGCGAGACATAGCCGACAACCTCCTGTGAGGGAAGGGAAAGTAGAACTCAGATCCCAAAGGTCAAGTAAAGTCAAGTGTTGAGTCGTAGTAGTCAGACGTTGGCTCACCTCAAAGCGTTCCCCACTCCCTCAAGAAAAGATGGCTCCGGGAAACAGGCGGGCCAGACTCAGGATCTCGCCCGTTCCTTGGCTGCTGTAGGGCTGGCTGCGGCCTCCAAAGGCAGTTGCCCCTGTAGGAATCCAGGAAGGATAATGGGCAAACTCAGCCATTGGGCTCATTATATTTTGAGAAATACTGAACTCATCGGTCGGCGGGGTTTTCCCAAGGCAGCGGCGTGATTGTTATCGACGACATCTCCAAGCGGTTTGGCGGCATTAGCGCGGTGGATCACTGTTCCTTCCGCATCGAAACCGGTCGGATTACGGGCTTGATCGGCCCGAATGGGGCAGGGAAGACCACGCTCTTTAACATCATCGCCGGGTTTATTCGGCCCAGCAGCGGGCGCATCTGGCTAGATGGGGAAGACATCACCGGCCTGCCCCCTCACCATCTGTTCCGTCGAGGGCTGGTGCGCACCTTTCAGATCCCGCGGGAGTTTGGCCGCATGACCGTCTTGGAGAACTTGATGGTGGTTCCCCCCAACCAGATAGGGGAAAACCTGTTCGCCACTTGGTTCGGTTGGCGGCGGGTGCAACGACAAGAACGCAACCTGCAAGCTCGGGCGGAAGAGGTTCTGGAACGGCTGAACCTGATCCATCTGCGGGATCAACTGGCCGTCACCCTTTCCGGGGGGCAAAAAAAACTCTTGGAACTGGGACGTACCTTGATGACCGATGCACGGGTGATCCTGCTGGACGAGCCGGGGGCTGGCGTCAACCGCACCCTGCTGGCGGATTTGATGCGCTTTATCGAGTATCTCAACCGCGAGCGGGGCTGCACCTTTTGCATCATCGAGCATGACCTGGATCTGGTGACCCGTCTCTGCGACCATGTGGTGGTCATGGCTGCCGGCAAGGTTCTCACCCAGGGATCCATGGAGGAGATCAAACAAAACCCAGCCGTGCGGGAGGCCTATTTGGGATCTGTGGCACTGGCCGACTCCCTAAACCCACCCCAACCCTCCCCTCTGCCTTCGGAGGGATCCCTCTCATGACCCCTTTGCTGGACATCCAGGATCTCTACAGCGGCTACCGGGGGGTGGACATCCTCAAGGGGATCCACCTGAAGGTGAACCCCGGGCAAATTGTGGTGATCATCGGCCCCAATGGAGCCGGCAAATCGACGGTGCTGAAATCCTTATTTGGCTTGGCCACCATCCGCTCAGGCCGAGTGCTGTTTCAGGGATCCGACATCACCCACCTGCCCGCTGAGCAACTGGTGCGACGGGGAATCGGCTTTGTGCCCCAGACCAACAATGTCTTCCCTTCCCTCACCGTGCAAGAGAACCTGGAGATGGGGGCCTTCATCCGACGCGACAACCCTGCCGCCCAATTGGAGCGGGTTTATGAGCTGTTTCCGCCCCTGAAAGAGAAACGACGCCAAGCGGCGGGATCCCTATCGGGTGGACAACGGCAGATGCTGGCCATGGGGCGAGCGTTGATGGTGGAGCCGCAGTTGCTGTTGCTGGATGAGCCGACCGCCGGCCTGTCACCGCTGTACATAGAACAGACCTTCGCCCTCCTGCAAGAGATCAACCGTCTCGGCATCAGCATCCTCATGGTGGAGCAAAATGCCAAGCAGGCCCTGAAGATGGCGGACTGGGGCTATGTCTTGTCCACGGGAGAAAACCGCTTTGAGGATACTGGCCCCAACCTGCTGAGCAATCCTGAGGTGCTGGAGCTGTTCTTGGGCGGGTGAGGCCCTCACCCCCCTCCCCTCACTCAAAACAAAAGGAGAGGAGAGTCAAGCGGGACTGGCCATTTGCTGCTTGCGCAGTTGAGCTGCTTGGTTGAGAAGAGCCTCCACAAACGTCATCGCTTCTTGGGCAGAGTGACCGGCAGTGAGTTGGGCCAGTTCTTCGCGGCGTTCCCGTTCTCCCAAAAGCTCCACCCGCACAGAAGTTCGTTTTTGGTGCACCACCTTGTGAACCCGCAGGTGGTGATCCGCCAAGGCAGCGATCAGGGGTTGGTGGGTGACGCAGAGGATCTGGTGATCTCGGGCAATGCTGTGCAGCTTGGTGGCGATGGCTTGCGCCACTTTGCCCGACACGCCGGTATCGATCTCGTCGAAAACCATGGTGGCCACCGGATCGATGCGGCTGAATACGGCTTTCAAAGCCAGCAGAAAACGGCTCATCTCGCCGCCCGAGGCAATGCTGGCCAAAGGTTGAAGAGGCTCACCCGGGTTGGGGCTGATCCAAAAGCTCACCTGATCCACCCCCTCTGCTGTCGGGGGGCCGGGTTGGATCTGCACCCGGAATTGCACTGCGCTCATCCCCAGCGGCCTGAGCTCTTCTATGAGGGCCTTTTCCAGTTGACAGGCCGCTTGTTGCCGCAGTTGAGAGAGCACCTGGCAATGGCGCTCCAGGTCTTGGGCAGCTTTGTCCAGCCGCACCTGCAATTCCTCTAGGTCGGTGTTGTCTCCTCGCAGTTGGGCCAACTCCGCCTGCACCCGCTCCGCATGGGCCATCACCTCGGCCAAGGTCGGGCCGTATTTGCGGCAGGCTTGTCTGAGTTGCGCCAAGCGCCGTTCAATTTTGTTCAACCGACCGGGATCCGCCTCCAGCGTCTCGCCGTAGCGAACCAGCTCCCGCCCCACCTCCTCCACCTGAATGAGAGCGCTGCTGACCATTTCCGCCAGAGGGGCTAGGTCGGGATCCCGCTGGGTCATGGTCTGGAGCAGCCGCTCTACCTGGCCCAACAGATCGGCGATGGCCGGTGAGCCGCTGTCGTTTTGATAGAGCAATTGGTGAGCTTCGTAGCTTTGCTGTTGCAGTTCCACGCGGTGGGCCAGGCGCTCCCGTTCCCGCTCCAGCTTGGCCATTTCGTCGGGATCCTCCAGGCGCAGGGCGGCCAGCTCTTGCGCTTGAAACTCCAGCAGGTCTAGCCGTTGCAGGCGCAGTTGTTGGTTTTGCCGGCGGGATTCCACCTCTGTTTTCAGTTGGTTCCAGGTTTGGTAAAGGGCAGCCACCTCCGCCCGTGTTCGCAACAACTCTTCGCCGCCAAAGTCGTCCAGCCAACGGCGCTGGGTTTGGGGAGATTGGATTTGAACGGTTTGCCCCTGGGCAGTGATCTCTACCAATTTGGCCCGCAGGTTGAGCATCTGGGCTTTGTTCACCAGCACCCCATTCACCCGCAGGCGGCTGGTGAGCTTGCCGTTGCGCAACACCAGCTCGCGACTACAAACCAGGCCCTCCTCTAGGGGGTCGATGTGCTCTTGTTCTAGCCAGGCTTGCAGTTCAGGATTAGGACTGAAGATCGCTTCCACCAGACCTCGTTCGCTGCCAGTTCGCAGAGCCCGAGCTGTACCTCCTAGAGCTGCATCCAGCGCATCGAGGATGATGGATTTGCCGGCCCCGGTTTCTCCGGTGAGCACGTTCAGCCCCGCTCGAAAAGGGATCTCCAATTGCTCGATCAGGGCAAAGTTCTCGATCCGCAGCAGGCGCAACATAGGGATCCCGTGGGCTCAGCGTGCCGTTGGCAGTTTTCAGGATAGGGCTTGCGGGGTCGCTCTGTCCCACGTTAGCGTACCCACCATCCCTCGGCGGACGGGTACAGCGGCCAGCGGGGAGTCTGTTATTGCAGGGGTGGGGAGCACCACCTGTTCTGGTTTGGGGATCCCCTCGGGGAAATTGGCAGCCCGGCTCAGCCGGCCAGGGGGTAGCGCTCCATCAGGTAGCAGAGGCAGTCTTGGCGGATGATGCGGCTGTTGAGGGTGAGCATGCCCGGCATGATGGGCACGCTGGTGCGAATTTCTCCATTGCAGGCATAGAAAAAGCGATCCGCCACATTTTGGCCCTGCTCGTCTTGCACCTCCAGGTGGAAGCCGTTGTTCGTCCAGCCAATGGGGGTGTGGGGGGGAAGCTCCCGAAAATTGAGGAGATCCAAATCCGGCGGGAAGCGGATGTGGGAGGGGGATCCCTCTTGGTCGCCATTCTCTTCCCCAAAGCTGAAGCTCACCTGATCCGGGACTTTGACAATGGCGACGCTGTGGAAGAGGTCGATATCTTGGCTGAGGACAGGGCGCTGCGGGATCGCCGACAGGTGCAGGCAGGCTTCCAGAAATTCGTAGGCATGCTGGGTGCCGTGGGGCTGATCCGGCTTGCCGCATTCCAGGGTCACCGCCGGGCAGAAGCGCCCGAAGGCCATGCTCTGCACCCCTTCTGGCTTGGTGAAATAGAGGACGGTGCGCCCAAACAAGGTGGCCAGGTGCAGGGTAGGGGCATCCAGGTGATTGACACAGGCGTAGTGGGGGTTGGTGCCCGTGTTGTTGTGGATATCGACGCTGGCAAAAACGCCCCGCTGCTGCATTTGCTGCAGGACGGCCTGGGCCATGGCATGTTCGGGGGTGGAGCCGGAGCCCCAAATGCGGTTGTAGTCGGGTTGGCCGTCCAGCCGCCGTTGTCCTTGACGGGCTGCCTGAACATTGCCGATGAAGAGGGAAAGGGAGCGGGGCAATTCCCGTTCGCGGCAGCGGTGCAGAGGACTGTAGCGGCGGAGAAGCTGTCGCACCGCCTGCCAGCCGGTGGTTTCGTTGCCGTGCAGCAGGACGGACACAAACAGGGCGGGATCCCGTCGTCCCGGCAGATGGATGAGGGTTGGCCCACCCAATCGGTCGTAAAGCTGATGGGCCTCTAGATCCAGCAGTTGATCCGGTAGATGATCGAGGACGGTGAGCATGCTGTTTGGGCTAAGAGGCTCGATTCAAACTTCTGGCTTCCGGCCCTAGGGTGGGAGGGAGCGGGAGTCCAAATGAACCGTTTCGCTGCGGTAGCTCGGGTCGCGAAAGACCCTCTGAGCAAGAATCTGCCCGCTCGAAATTTGAGCAAGGGTCCGCCCTGCCGCCGCGGTGGCCCACCGCTGGTACAACCGGCTGTGGAGAGAGCCCTAGCTGAGATCCCAGGTGTGTACCGGTTGGCCTTGCCGCTGCCGTTCCCAGTAGGCACAGGTTAATTGTTGCATATCTTTACCATGCCGGGCGACATAGCGGCGCTGCCAGGTGGCCCCATTCTGCCCCGACTCGACGCGGGCGCGGAGAATGCCCAGATACTCCTGAATATCGGAGGGGGCCAGATCCAGTTGAACCAAACCCGCCTCTGCTTGGGGGATCAGCTCTTCCAGCAGCAATTGGCGCAGGGATCCCTGCCAACCCTTGAGCCAAGTGATGGGGGCCTCCAGACCCCAGCGGGCCGCCGTGTAGAAATTGGCGCGGCACTGGGCAAAGCTCAGCTCCTGCTCGGGGGGGACGGGCTGGGATCCCAAGGCTTGCACCAGACCAAAGTAGAAGGCCGCATTGGCGATCATATCGGGTAGGGTTGGGCCTGCCGCCGCCACCCGCTGTTCGATGCGCAGATGGGGAACCGGATCCAAGCCGATGAGGGGTCGGTTCCAGCGCCAGATGGTGCCGTTGTGGAGGCGCAGATGGGCCAGCTCCCAGGGAGAGGCGGCCAACGTTTGCGGCAGCACCACCGGGTAGCGATGCACATTTTCCCAAAACAGCTCCATCAGGGATCCCTGTACATAGCCTTGCCCGAAGGTGACGCGGGGGTAGTGGGTGGGGGAGGGCGGGGGTGGCCCATCTAGGGCCTGCTCGAACAAAGGGATGCGGGTTTCTGCCCACAGATCGTGCCCGAACAGGTAGGGGGAATTGGCCGCCAGCGCCACCAAGGGGGCTGACACGAGCAGGGAAGCGTTGAAGTAACGGGCCGCCTGTTGGGGGGATACCTGCAGATGGATTTGAAAGGAGGTGGTCGCCGCCTCCAGCATGATGTCCGGGTGGGTAACCCGCAACCGCCCAGCCGGTCCTTCGATATCTAGCCCCAGGGAAGGGATCGCTTGGGATTGCTCACGCCGGTGCAAGTTCAGGATCTGCTCGTTGAGGGCCAGGTAACGCTTGCGGGGCGAGATCATCTTCAGGGTCAATTGCCGTTGCTGCACCGTAGGCAAAATGCCGATCATCATCAACCCCGCCTGCAAGTGTTCGGCCACCCGGCAACAGCGATCCCACGTTTGGCCCAGCTCTTGCTGAAACTGCCGCAGAGCCGAGCCGACCAAAACTTGGGGCCGGCTGTTGATCTCCACGTTGAACTGGGCCAGTTCCGGCACCACCAGCGGATCGTTCACCGCTTCCAGGTAGGCTGAGTTGATCGGGGCCGGATCCCCCTGAGGGGTCACCAGCCATGCCTCCAGCTCAAACCCGCCCACCGGGGATCCCTGGGCAAAGGGCTGACAAGCCGGATCCAGCCCCGGCGCACCGGCCAACCAGCGCTCGAGCAACTTCGTCTCTTGCTGGAGCCGAGCTGCAAACTGAGCAAAGTCTGCAGTACCAAAACGGAGGCAGGTGATCTCCTGGCCCATGGGAACAACTCCGCAGCTTTTGGGAATGAGGTTAATCGCTGTTGCCGGGATCTCGACACCCCTAGCTTTACTTAGCCCGCAGTGATGGATACATCTTCAATGCGCAGGGCGGGAAAGGCAGCCGTGCCGTTGAAAACCGTTACTTCCTGGGAAATGGCGGAGATATTGCGCAAACAATCGTAGAGATTGCCGGCAATGGTGGTCTCCAGGATGGGGCGTTTCTCGCCGCCTTTGACCAAGAAGCCCCCTTTCACCACCCCAGAAAAGTCACCGGTAATGGGGTTGCTGCTGCCGGAGAGGCGGGTGACGATAACTCCCCGATCCATCGCGTAGAGCTCGGACAGGGGGGTTGTCCCCGGCGCCACCCTCAGGCAAGCCGGCCCCACCCCCGGCAGGCTGCCCGCCCCCCCTGTGGCATGGCCGTTGGAGGAAACGCCAGCAGCGCGAGCTTCGTAGCTGTTGTACATGAAGTTGCAGAGGATCCCTTCGTGAACCAAGGGGGTGATTTGGCGAGGGATCCCTTCGCGGTCGAAGGGCTCAATGGGGTAGCCGGGCAGGCCCAGGCCTTCAGAAACCACGGTGAGCAACGGGCTGGCGATCCGGGATCCCATTTTTTGCGCCAAGGGGCTTTTGCCTTTGCGCACCGCATCCGCCCCCAGCACAAAGAGGAGATCCCCTAGAAACTCCTCCACCACATCTGGCGGCAGGACAATGGGGCCGCGGAAGCTCTCCCCCTCGCCAGCCCCCAGCGCGCCCACGCATTTCTGGACAAAGCGATCAAAAGCCCGCTCCAGCGCCGGCACCAGATCGGCCCGCTTCTGCACACTGTCGCCGTCGTAGGCAAAGCTGCCCACCTCGTCCCCGTCGATGGCCATGCCAAACAGGGATCCCCCCGCTTCCACGCTGTGATGGTTGGCGCGGATGCCGGTGGAAGAGGCGATGGCCAGGGTCTCTTCCTCCACGCTGAGGGAGCCGCTGTCGATGGTGATGCGAGGGTCTTTGGAGCGCACCCACTCCAGCAATTGGGATCCCAACTGGGTCAGCTCGGCGGCATCCAGTTCCAGCAGGCCTGGGTCGAGGGCAAAGGGCACCTGGGGCAAAGGTTGGGGCTCCGGCAGCCCGTTGAGGGGATCCGCCGGCGAAGCCTTGGCCATGGCTACAGCCTCAGCCGCCGTCTCGGCCAGCTCTTCCGGGCGGTTGGAGGTGGCAAAGCCCAGCCTGCCGTCGCAGAAAACCCGGATGCCGAACAGGGTCTCGCTGCTGCTGCGGGCCAGGTTGAGGTCATTTTTCTCAAAAGTGACTTCCGTTTCCCGGCCTGAGTTGGCAAACACTTCTGCCTGGTCGGCTCCAGCAGCCAATGCCTTGTGTACACCCTGTTCACAAAGATCCAGCAGGTTTTCCGGGGAAATGATGGAGCTGGGCATAGAAAGCGGGATAGCAAGAGGACAGTCCTATTATCGGCTATGGCTCAGAGCTACTTTTCCCTGACCCCCTGCCGTCTATGGAGTCCCAGCACCCACCCCTTCGTCCGACAACGTGACCCTGGTGCGCACCTTCCGGCCCGCTCCCCCTGGGCAACAATCAGCAGAGAGCTACCCACAGGGATTCCACCCTGCAGCAGCAAACAAAGGGGCTGAGATCAAAAGGGATCCCTCGTGGCGCTTTGACCCCACTTGCCGCTTGTCCTTAGCGGCCTGCCGGGTGCAGGAACCCTAGAATGGAAGTTAAGCCTACTTGCCGTGAGTGTCCATGAGCCCTTTGCCCACTTCCACTGCCCCGCTCGCCGTTGCCCCGACAACAGCCGAGGACACCGTCCCGCCGAGGCGACTGGATTTTGAAGTGGTGATTGCCGGAGCTGGGATGGTGGGATCCACCTTAGCAACCGCTTTGGGCCAGGCCGGGATCCGCGTCGGGCTGATCGAGGGGCGGGATCTCTCGCAGGGGGTGGGGGCGGATGGCCGAGCCAGCGCTTTGGCTCTGGGGACAGCCCGCATTCTGCAGCGAATTGGGGTGTGGCCCCTCATGGAAGCCTGGGGAGTTTCTCCCATTCACCGCATTCAGGTCTCTGATGGGGAAAGCCCCTGGATGGCTCAGTTGTGCCGCGAAACGCTCCAAGCGCCGGCGCTGGGCTACGTCGTGGAAAATCAAATTACCCAAAAAGCTCTGTTGCAGCGCATTCGCGAGTGCCCTTCGGTAACCCTTTTCAGCCCCGCCCAGGTGCAAAGTTTCTCCCCTGCAGCAGATCACATTCGGGTAGAGCTGGCCCAGGAGGGATCCCGGCAAACCCTGCGGGCTGCTTTGCTGGTGATTGCAGATGGGGCCCGTTCGCGGCTGCGGGAACAGGCTGGGATCCCGTTATCCCGCTGGGGCTATGGGCAGGTGTGCATCGTTTCCACCCTCACCCATGAGCATCCTCACCGGCAGGTGGCCTACGAGCGCTTTCAGGCCAGCGGCCCCTTCGCCATTTTGCCCACCCCCGATCCCCATCGCAGTTGTGTCGTCTGGACAGTTCGCCAAGCGGATCGAGATTGGCTGATGGGCTTATCTGAGGCTGAGTTTCTGCAGGCCATCCGGCCTTGGTTTGGATCCCAGTTGGGAGCGTTGCTGGCCGCCTCTCCCAGAGCCTGTTATGAGCCACAGCGGGCCCATGCCCAAACCTATATCGGATCCCGGCTGGCTTTGGTGGGGGATGCTGCCCATACCACCCATCCGCTGGGGGGGCAGGGAGCGAATCTGGGCATGCGGGATGTGGCGGCTTTGGCTGCCCTGTTGATCGAAGCCAAAATGGCGGGCCGGGATCCCGGCGATCCGGCTTTGTTAAAAGCCTACGAGCGCTGTCGCCGCCCAGAAAACGCGCTGGTTCTTTTTGCAACCGATGCTGCCAATCGCCTCTTTTCCAACCGAAGCTGGCCGTTGCTGGTCTTGCGTCGCCTGGGCCTGTGGGGACTGGAGGTTTTGCCGCTGCTCAAGCCTGCCTTGATGCGCCAAGCAATGGGGATCCGCCCCCACCAACCCCAACTGCAGCAGCTCCCTTTCCCTGCACCCCCGGAACCTCTGGCTACGCCTGTCTGGATCCGGCCAAACTGTTGAGAGCTGGGCCCAGATCCTCGCCCGCCGCCTTTGTCCCCAGCAGACCAAGCGCTCCACAGGGATCAAGGCTGCTCCAGGGGTAAGTCTGAAAACAGCAATGGGGCAATATTGGCCGCCTGGTTGATGGGGATCTCATCGTTGACGGCATACTGATAAAACTGATCCAAGCGCCGACACAAACCTTCTGGGGTCAAAGCCTGCACATTGGAGCTGATGATATAGCTTTGGGAAGGAGAGGCGCGAAACGCTTGAAAGGCTTTGCGACAAAAGTCCTGCTTGGCCTCCGGGTCTGCTTGTCGCCACTCTGGCCCCGTAAGTTTGCCGGACAAAGTGGGGCCGGTTGCCGCTCCCAAGGGCAGGCCTGTTCCCAAGATTAGGCCAGCCAGGATCAGAAACAGAAGGCCCCCCTTCAAGACTGCCTGCCAGAAAGAGAACTGAAGCCGTTGCCGGTGCTGCTCCATGGTTGGATAGGCTGGAGTGAAAAGGGATCCCCTCGATCATACCGATCACACATACCGATCACAGGCGGATCTGAGGGAAACTCAGGATCTCGGCTGGCTTTGCCGCTCCCCTCGATCCCCGCTGCCGTCCTCAGGAATGGCCGGAAAGCTGGGTCCCTTTCATCCCTTACCCGCTCGCACCCTCCGTCCCGTGGCTCGCAACAAACCCCGTCGGAAACAGCCTTTCCCGCATCTCCTCGGCTCCAAATGGACTTCCGTTCAGCCTGTTCTGGGTTGGCGACATTTTCAGGTCACCGCTCGCCAACAAGGGGAAGGAGGGCTGGTGTTTGCCGAGCTCAGAGCCGTCTGCGATCCCCAGGTGCGCCTCTGGGTCAACGCAGCCACCCTGAAGAACCGGGATCTTTGGCAGCCGGGCTGGACGCCTCTCGAAGACGGGATCCCCTGTGGGCGGCAGGATCCCCTTCTGGACAGGGCTGGGGGATAGTTTCTCTCAAGCTGGGGCTCAGGGATCGATTAGGATCATCTCTCTAGTGTGGTGTTTTAATTCGGAAGCTTGAGGAGAAGAAAGCGGGATGGCCAGATGTGACGTTTGCGGAAAAGATCTTAGCTACAGCGATTATCAGTGGGCCAAGCGCTGCGCCAATCCCTACGGGAAGTCTCACCTCATCTGCTTCGACTGCTACAGTGGTTCGTCTTGTCCCATCTGCTATTCCCCTCTGGAGCCGGCAGAATAGAAAGAGGCGTTCTCAAAAGCTGCTTGTCGGTTACTCGACTCCCATCCCCCTAGCTCCTCGGAGGGGGCGATGGTCGACAAGGGTCTCGATGGTTTTCCCAAGGGAGCCGGAAAAGTGCGCATTGGCCAGGGCTACGACATCCACCGCCTCGTCGAGGGGCGCCCCCTGATCCTGGGCGGGATCCGGATCCCTTACGAAAAGGGGCTATTGGGCCATAGCGACGCCGATGTCCTCACCCACGCCATCATGGATGCTCTCCTGGGGGCAGCAGCCCTGCGGGATATTGGCTTTTACTTTCCCCCGGAAGAAGAACGCTGGAAAGGGGCAGACAGCATCCTTTTACTACAGCAAGTGGTGCAACTGGTGAGCCAAGAAGGCTGGCGAATTGTCAATGTGGACAGTGTGGTGGTGGCGGAGCAGCCCAAGCTCAAACCTCACATCCCCGCCATGCAGGCCCGCCTGGCAGAGGCGATGCAGATCTCCCCCAAGCAAGTGGGGGTCAAGGCTACTACTAACGAAAAACTGGGCCCCATAGGTCAGGGAGAGGCCATTGCTGCCTTCGCAGTAGCCCTGTTGCTGGAGTGCTAACCTTCCCAGCAGAGTCTGAAAAGAACCTGGTCACCCCACTGCCTGAGCTGCCAAACTGGCAAGCAATCGCTCCCTCAAAAACGCAGAATCTGCCCAAGTCGCAGTCAAACCACCCATTACCTGGATCCCCAATTTTCCCTCTGGGAAAGGGGCCGGGAGGGGGGCTACTCCTCTAGGAGAAGGGCTGGGGGTGAGGGCCTCAGCAGCGCGGAGCGCTTGGGCCACAGGGCGCGGGATGCGGGCGAGCCGTCCCAAACTTGCTTGGAACAACGACTTGGCAAAAGAAATGGCGGGCCAAAACAACACCTCGGCAAACCGACTCAGGAGGAACCTTTTTGTCTCTCTACTAGGGATCCTTCTGCTCTGGCTCAGCGCTTGTGCCACGCCCACCCGCCCCCCCCATCTGGTTGCCACGGTGACTTCGGATCCCAAAACCTTCAACACCTATTTGGCCGCCGAAAGCTCTAGCCGCGACGCTATCGCCTACCTAGAGGCGGGCTTGGTCACCTTGGATGAGGATACCCTCTTGCCCAAACCGGAGCTGGCGGAAGGCTGGGAAGTGTCTGAGGACGGCTTGCGGTATGTCTTTACCTTGCGGGAGGGGCTGCGCTGGTCGGATGGAGAGCCTCTGACAGCAGCAGATGTGGACTTTACCTTTAACCGCATCATCTTCAACGAGCGGATCCCGACTTCTGCGCGGGATGTGAAGCGAATTGGAGAAGCCGGAGCATTGCCTCAGGTGCGGGCGCTGGACGAGCGGCGGATTGAGTTCGTTTTGCCGGAGCCCTTCGCTCCCTTTCTGCTGCAGGCCGGATCCCCTATTTTGCCCAAGCACATCCTCGAGCCCACTGTCGAGCAGTTGGACAGCCGGGGCAACCCCCTTTTCTTGCAAACCTGGGGTATCGACACGCCGGTGCAGCAATTGGTGGGGGCTGGCCCCTATGTCATGCAGGAATACACCCCTGGCCAACGGCTGGTGTACCGGCCCAATCCCTACTACTGGAAGGGGGAAGGGATCCCGCGCATTGAACGGGTAATCCTGCGCATTGTGGACTCAGAGGACACCGCGCTGCTGCAGTTTCGCTCCGGCGAGACCGACGTGTTTTCGGTGCGGGGGAGAGATTTTCAGCTCTTGAAGCGGGAAGAAGAACGGGATCAGTTCACCATCTACAATCTCGGCCAGACATTGAACAACAGTTTCTTTGCCTTCAACCTCAGCCGCGCCCGTAACCCCCAGACCGGGCGGCCTTTTGTGGATCCCGTCAAAAGCCGCTGGTTTAACGATTTGAACTTCCGCCGGGCGGTGGCCCACGCCATGAACCGGCAGTTTTACGTCGATAGCGTCCTGCAAGGGTTGGGCCAGATCCAGCACTCGGTCTTCTCCCCCGCCAGCCCCTTCTACCTCAGCCCTGAAGAGGGCTTGCCCACCTACGACTACAACCCTGAAAAAGCGCGGCAACTGCTCCTCGATGCCGGATACACCTACGATGCTGAGGGCCACCTGCGGGATTCCGAGGGCAACCGTATCCGTTTCACCTTGCTCACCAACGCCGGCAACAATCAGCGGGAGGCCACTGGCGCGTTGATCAAAGCTGATCTGGAGCGGATCGGCATCACCGTTGATTTTACCCCCATCGCCTTCAACACCCTGGTGCAGCGCACCGATAGCCGCGACTGGGAAACCCTGCTGCTGGGCTTTGGTGGCGGCGGCACCGAGCCCAACAACGGCTCCAACATCTGGCGCAGCGACGGCCGTTTGCACCTCTTTAATCTGGGAGATTTGCCCGGCAACCCGGCAGAAGGGGTTGAGGTGAGCGATTGGGAACGGGAGATCGACCGCATCTTTATCGAAGGGGTGCGGGAGCTAGACTTTGAAAAGCGCAAGGCCCTCTACGACCGGTTTCAAATCATCATCCAGGAACAGCTGCCCCAAATTGGCACTTTCAACCCCCTGGTTCTCTCAGCCCTGCGCAACCGCATTCAAGGGGTGGATCCCCGACCCATTCTGGGGCCATTGTGGAATTTGGATCAGCTCTACATTCAAGAGTAGAACTTCTGATGACGTGTCTGATGATGCATCTGATGATGTGAGATAGGGAGAGGCTGTCTGAACTGTTGAGTTGTGTCCCTATCGCCACATTTGGCAGGTGAAACTTAGTTGTAGGTTGGGTTGCGGATGTCCTGAATTTTGCAACTATTTCACCGTCAACTCCACGTCCCCCGCACTCCTGAGAATGTTGATCCCCACCCCTCCTGACTGCAGATAGAGACCGATGTCCAGGGATCCCTGGCCCACCTGCACATTCTCAAGGATGACGTGGGGCAGCCACAGGGGCAGAGTGGGCTTGGTCAAATGCACCCGTTGGGCCAGCCCGTCGATCTCCAGCCCCAGACAAGCCTGCAACAGCAAAAACACACTGGCCGCCGCCCAAGATTGGGGCAGACAGGCCACTGGATAGAGGGTGGGGCCCTCCCGCTGTCGCCGCCGAAAGCCACAAAACAGCTCAGGCAGCCGCTTCAGCTCCAGAAACTGGCTGGCATCGAACAGCGCCGTCAAAACCCGCACCGCTTCGCCCTTGAAGCCATAGCGAGATAAGCCTGCGGCAATCAAGGCGTTGTCGTGGGGCCAGATGGAGCCATTGTGGTAGGACATGGGGTTGTAGCGGCCCTCTCCCTCCGGCACCGTGCGGATCCCCCAGCCGCTGAAGAAAGCTGGCTCCAGCAGTTGCCGGGCAATGCGGGCGGCGTGCTCGGGATGGGCGATCCCCGAAAACAGACAGTGGCCCATGTTGGAGCTGCGCACCCGGCAAGGTTGCTTCTGGCCATCCAAAGCCAGGGCATAGCCCCCCAACTCTTCGCACCAGAAGTGATCCCAAAACTGCTGCTGCAGCTTTTCCGCTTGTTGTCGCAACTGGGCTGCTTGCTCTTGCCGCCCCAGCAGCTCGGCCATCTCTGCTGCCAACTGCTTAGCTTCGTAGGCATAGCCCTGCACCTCGCACAGGGCCAAGGGGGGTTCTGCCAGGGATCCGTCCGGGTAGAAGATGGCATCTTCAGAATCTTTCCAGCCCTGGTTGCGCAGGCCCCGCCGCGCCTTGCCGGCATACTCCAAAAAGCCGTCCCCGTCCGCATCCCCGTAAGTGTCCATCCAGTGCAGGGCTGCTTCGATGTTTGGCCAGAGCTGCCGCAACAGCTCTAGATCGCCGCTGCGGCGCACGTAGCGCCCTGCTAGCACCACAAACAAAGGGGTGGAGTCAATGCTGCCGAAATAATTGCCAAAGGGGATCTCGCGCGTCTTGGCCATCTCGCTGGAGCGCTGCTCATGCAGGATCTTGCCAGGCTCGGCATCGCGGCTGGGATCCACCTCCTGGGCCTGGTGGGCCGCCAGATACAGCAGCACCCCCCGCGCCAAGTCTGGAAACCACCAGAGAGTGGCCAGGGCGGTGATCAGGGCGTCGCGCCCGAAGACCGTGGTAAACCAAGGCACCCCCGCATAGGGATAAAGCCCGTAGGGAGTGCGGGTGAGCATCATCAGCAGATCATCCCGTGAGGCGTTGAGCCAATCGTTAAACTGAGCATTGCCGGTGTCGATCTGGTGGGCTTGCGCCCGCAAGGAAGCCCTTTGCTCCCGCTCCGCCTGCAGAGCCTCCTGGTAGGTCAAAGGGGCAATCTCCTCCCCGCCGTAGCTGCAGATCACCCTCAGCTCCAAATCCCGTTCCTCCTGCGGGGCCAAAGGCACCCACCACTGCGCCAGCTTCTCCGACACTAGCTCCGGCGCCGGCAAAAATTGCAACTGGGTTTGCCGCTCCACTCCATCCAAGCCGCGGTAGCGGAGAACCACTCCCTCAGGGTTCACCTGGGCCGGCAGCACTTGACCCCGCTGGGCCCGTCGGATGCCCCGGATCTCAAAAATATCGGCAAAGTCCGCCTCAAAGCGCAGGGTAATCGGCACGCGAAACGGCTCCGAGCCGTAGTTGTGAATGCGAATGCGCTCGTAGGCTACGTTGTTCCACAGAAAAGTAGTCCGTAGAACATGCAGGGTATCTTGACCGATAAACTGCCCCTCTGAGGTGGTGAACTCCGGGTTGGTCAGATCCACCGCCAAAATATCTTTGTCTTCCCGCACCTCTGAGCTGAGCAGCAGGAACTGCTTTCCCTGCAAGTCCAACACCCAGCGGGACAAAAAGCGGGTGTCGTCCCGGAAGAGGCCATGATCCCGGATGCCGAGGGGGCGCATGTTCCCTCGCCGGTCAAAGATGGCAAAGCAGTTGTCATGCTTGAGAACATGAGAGCGTGCCTCCACCCAAGAGGCGCTGGCCCGGATGTAGTACTGATCTTGAATTTGGATGATGTCTTCTGCCATCTCGGTCTTCTCGATCCCTATCCAGCCGGTCTCCTACGCGAACAGCTTACTGCTATCGGTCCACTCAAAGAAGGCGAAGAAGCAGGGGCCCCCCGATGCAGCCCAGCAGCCCTAGCTGCTACTTGGCCCATCTAAGCCTTATTAAGCTGCCTTCTTCGCGACATCTCCTGCCGCTCGTTCACCAGTTGGCGGTAGAGAGCCTCGTAGTCCGACACCATTCTTTCCACGCTGAACCGCTCCTCAAACACCTGCCGCACCCCGGCTCGGCTCAGGGATCCCACCTTCTCCACAGCCTCCACTGCTTCCTCCACCGAGTCGACAATAAAGCCGGAGCGCCTGTCGGCCATTACCTCGGGTACTGAGCCAAAACGGGTGGCAATTACCGGCGTGCCACAGGCCATCGCTTCAATCATCACCAGCCCAAAGGGCTCCGGCCAGCGGATGGGAAACAGCACCGCATAGGCCTTGCCCAAAAACTCGCTTTTCTCTTGGTCGGTGATTTCCCCTATGATCTCCACATTGGGGTGGCGACTGGCCAAAGGCTTAATTTCTAACTCGTAGTACTGGCGATCCACCGCATCGATCTTGATAGCAGCCTTCAGCGGCATCCCTGCCCGCGCCGCAATTTCAATAGCCGTGTCCAGCCCTTTTTCCGGGGAGACCCGGCCCAAAAAGGCCAGGTAGTCCCCCTTTTCTGGATAGAAACGGTGGAGATCCAGGGGCAAGCCGTGGTAGACCGTCCCCACCCAGCGGGCCTGGGGCAGCGGCAGCCGCTGGGCGTTGGAGATGGAGACCACCGGAATGTCCTGAAACTCGGTGTAGAGGGGCTGCAGCTCCGGAATGTCCAGTCGCCCGTGTAGGGTGGCCAAAAAAGAAACCTGCGGGTGGCGACGGGCCAGGGCATAGGGATAGTAGTCGATGTGGCCGTGGATAATGTCAAACTCGTCGGCCATCTGAAAGGCTTTCTCGACCATCAAAACATGAGGAGCCACTGTGTCGATGGCCGTGGGATCCAAACGCAAAGCCCGCTCCCGAAAGGGGATGAGGCGAGCCTGGGTTTGGGAGTCGCCGCTGGCAAACAACGTCACCTCATGCCCCCGCCGCACCAGCTCTTCGGTGAGCCAAGACACAACCCGCTCAGTGCCGCCGTAGAGCTTGGGGGGCACACTCTCATGCAAAGGGGCAATCTGAGCAATGCGCATAGCCATCCTGATACATTTACGCTGAACACTGCTGAACATCACTGTTCAACTATGCAGCGATAGCATTCTGTTTGT
>NZ_JANSIK010000019.1:0-5039 GCF_047462035.1 Synechococcus sp. R5-15
ACTGCGCAAGGAGCCATCCATGCGTAGCGTGGTAGGAATCTCCAGCCTTCAGGCCGGGGAGGATGTCAACACAGCTTGCCCTCAGGGTCAGCACAGGTGAGAATAAAAAAACAGAGAAGCCATCCTCAAGCTCATTTTTGTCTGCCTGTGAATCCTGTTCGCACCCTCTCCGCCACCAAAGCGGCCTTTTTCAGCGCCTACCCTCGCCCGATCAACGCCGTCTATCGCCGGGTGGTGGAGGAGTTGTTGGTGGAGCTGCACCTGACCACCGTCAACAGCACCTTCGTCTACGATCCGTTTTTTGCCTTGGGGCTGGTCACCCTCTACGACGGGCTGATGGAAGCCTATCACCCCCCTGAGCAGCGAGAAGCCATTTTCAACGCCCTCTGTAAGGCTCTGCACCTCAAGCCGGAGGTGTTGCGCAAGAATGCCCGCGATCTGCTGGAGTTGATGGGAAGCGGGGATCCCCGTCAAAGACTTGATCTCCTCTGTCTCAAGTCAGAGGCGGAAGATGTGGGTGGGTTGAAAGCCATTTTGGAGCGCATGACTCAGCCGCCCTACGCCTACAGCCGGGTCTTAGCTGTTGGCCTTTACACAGCCTATGAAGTTGTGGCCAAGTCCCTTTACGAAGAACCAGAAGAACGCACCCGCCGCTTTTTGGAGAATGTGGTGAGCAAGCTGCC
This sequence comes from Synechococcus sp. R5-15, assembly GCF_047462035.1. Taxonomy (NCBI): domain Bacteria; kingdom Bacillati; phylum Cyanobacteriota; class Cyanophyceae; order Synechococcales; family Synechococcaceae; genus Synechococcus; species Synechococcus sp. R5-15. The sequence goes on from NZ_JANSIK010000019.1 coordinate 684, forward strand.
CTTTTCAACAGAGCGGGTGAGAAAAGATCTGGAGCTCTATCGCAGCAGTTTGGATCGCATGAAGCAGGCGCGGGCTGTGGTCGAGGAGATGGTAAAAGCCGCCCGGCGTCAGCAGGAACGCCGCCAATCGGCCGCCTCTTTGCCCGAGACTTCCCTCGGCGACCCAAGCAAGCCTGGCAGCTAAACCCCGGCCCTAAGCCAGATACTGAGCCCAAGTTTCCACCACCTCGGGGGATCCATACCAGCGCCGTCCACCCCGACCGGAATGGTAGCAGTTGGGCAGAGTGAGGTTAACAGCCCCCTGCAGGTGGGCAGCCTCGATGGGGGTAATGCCATCGCCCCACAATTCCCCCTGTCCAGCCGTGAGCCAATAGCTGTTGTAGGCCAGCCAAGCCAGATAATGCTCCTGTCGCCACAGGGATCCCAGACTCAACCTCTGCCCCTGGATGACCCTGCCCGCCACGCACACATATTTGACCTCGGGCCAAAAGGCCCCCGGATAGTGGGTGTTGACAAAGTCCAAATTGCGCTTCGTCCAGCGCTCCCGGCTGGTGTGGGGGGATCCCAAGCTAATCAGCGCAGCGACCTGCTCCCGCCCCTGCCACACCTGTCCCCCATAGGGCACGGCTCCCAGGTAGATGCGGGCAATCCAGCCGCCGGCGGAGTGGGCCACCAGGTTAACTCGGTCAACCCCAAACTCAGCGCAGGTCTTTTGGATGGTCTCTCGAAGGGCCCACAGGATGGGAGTGACAGGCCTTCCCCCCAGCGTGGGAAACCAACTGCGCACCTGCAACGGCACCACCCGTGCCGCATAGCCGCGGGCTTCCAGCTCTTGGCGCAGGGGCTCATACTCCGACGCACCCGCCAGATAACCGGGCAAAATCACCACAGGGGCCATACGCTAGCGGGGATACCAGAACATGCCTTTGATCCCCTCAGGGTCGGCGGTGAAGCCCAGCCGTTCGTAAAAGCTGACCACTCCCTGATCGGCAAAAAGGGTGATGTTGCTGATGTCTCGGGCGCGCAGCTCGTGGATCACCTTTTCCATCAGCCGCTTGCCCAGACCCCTACCCTGGAAATCGGGATGAACCACCACATCCCAAATGGTGGCATTGAAAGCGTGGTCGGACGTTGCCCGGGCAAAGCCGATGAGGCGACGGTAGCTGCCCCGCTGCTGCCACATCGACACCACCAAAAAGCTGTGCTGCAGGGCTTTTCTCACCTTTTGAATGGGGCGACGCGACCACCCCACCGCATCGCAGAGCTCCTCTAGCTCGTACAGATCCAAGTTGGGATCCAAGCTGAAGAGGATTGTCTCCCCTCGTACCACCACCGTTTCCTGGCGACGGTCGGCCCTAGCTGTTTGCGCCGGCTCTTTGGTTGTAGCAGCTCCTGCTGACCCGAACAGGCCCTTCCAAAAACTCATGTGAATCGCTGCCGAGTGAAAGCTCACCCCTACTTTGGGTGAGCGTGTCCTCAGTATAGCCAGGATCGGTGGCGGAATTGTTTCCAATTTCTAGGGATCCCCCCGAAGGGGGAACTGCACACCAGCGGCAGCTCACAAACCGTACAAGAGGGGTTTCCAATTTCTAGGGATCCCCCCGAAGGGGGAACCCGCATCATCCTCGTGTACGAGGCAGAGGAAGAAGAAGAAGGGTTTCCAATTTCTAGGGATCCCCCCGAAGGGGGAACTCCAGTCATATAACTACCCTAACTATCGTGGTACCTCATAGTTTCCAATTTCTAGGGATCCCCCCGAAGGGGGAACTTCTAAATTAAGATCGTTCTGATACCTTTCCATACAGATGTTTCCAATTTCTAGGGATCCCCCCGAAGGGGGAACGGCAATAGCTATTACTGGAGATGCTTGAGGTAGTAATGGTTTCCAATTTCTAGGGATCCCCCCGAAGGGGGAACTCCTGACAGACATTGTGTATACATTGATATGGAGCATGCTGTTTCCAATTTCTAGGGATCCCCCCGAAGGGGGAACCAAGTGTAAACATAGCTATTCCTCCTATAGGCAGGGAGTTTCCAATTTCTAGGGATCCCCCCGAAGGGGGAACTGCTCTCGGATACTTGGCTCGGCGAACTGTCTTTCGGTTTCCAATTTCTAGGGATCCCCCCGAAGGGGGAACTTCAGGTATTCAACCTTGGCGTTGGCGGGCCAGAACTGAGCAGTTTCCAATTTCTAGGGATCCCCCCGAAGGGGGAACGGGAGATACTCCACATACAGCTGTTTAGTGAATACGCGAGTTTCCAATTTCTAGGGATCCCCCCGAAGGGGGAACCCCTGCGTTCCGAAAGGAGCGCTATTGCAGATCTGTAGTTTCCAATTTCTAGGGATCCCCCCGAAGGGGGAACACCTAACGCGTACACCATTTGGTAGAGGTTGAAAATCAGTGTTTCCAATTTCTAGGGATCCCCCCGAAGGGGGAACCCGAGGCATAAAGAGTTAGCGTGAGTGTCTTACAGTAAAGTTTCCAATTTCTAGGGATCCCCCCGAAGGGGGAACAAGACAAACTGGTCCCATGTAGTGTATGTAATAACTGTGTTTCCAATTTCTAGGGATCCCCCCGAAGGGGGAACCGAATGGCCGCTTGCACGACTGCCGGGTCTTTTTCATAAGTTTCCAATTTCTAGGGATCCCCCCGAAGGGGGAACTGGTACGCCCTCCGAATCTTGGCTGCAGACTACATGCTAGTCGTTGTTTCCAATTTCTAGGGATCCCCCCGAAGGGGGAACAAACTACCGCTTACGTTAATAGGAGTATAAAGCTACTTTAAACTGTGTTTCCAATTTCTAGGGATCCCCCCGAAGGGGGAACTCGAATGCCACGATTGTAAACTCCTGTTCCAAGGTCAGTTTCCAATTTCTAGGGATCCCCCCGAAGGGGGAACATGGGCAGGATAATCATTCCCTGCCTAGAGGAGGAGTTTCCAATTTCTAGGGATCCCCCCGAAGGGGGAACTTCCAATGGGTGTATAACCCCTGGGCATCGGAAGAGAGGTTTCCAATTTCTAGGGATCCCCCCGAAGGGGGAACTTTAAACATAGTTTAGCTGACCCTTGCTGGTGGGGCGCAGTTTCCAATTTCTAGGGATCCCCCCGAAGGGGGAACTTGGACATAGCCAACCTCCTAATCTGGCAGGGAAACACAGTTTCCAATTTCTAGGGATCCCCCCGAAGGGGGAACACCCAGGATTTCTCCTGGGTGTTCTTTCTCCTAAAGTTTCCAATTTCTAGGGATCCCCCCGAAGGGGGAACAAAAGGGACACTTGGTATACGTATAAAGTTTGCTATGGCTAGTTTCCAATTTCTAGGGATCCCCCCGAAGGGGGAACGTTGTTCCTCAAAAACAGCCCGGTCCTCTAGTTAAAGTTTCCAATTTCTAGGGATCCCCCCGAAGGGGGAACTTTCTGGGCTACAACACAGGCCTGCACGGCCATCCAGCGTTTCCAATTTCTAGGGATCCCCCCGAAGGGGGAACTCTATGGAAGAGAATGAGATGGCCGACCTTATCGGGGGTTTCCAATTTCTAGGGATCCCCCCGAAGGGGGAACAACGCCAGGAAAGGGCGAATCGTCGCAAGACTGCTGAAATCGAGTTTCCAATTTCTAGGGATCCCCCCGAAGGGGGAACATGAAGGTCTTTAACATTCGTGGGACCTGGTACATTTTGTTTCCAATTTCTAGGGATCCCCCCGAAGGGGGAACGAACTGGCATAAACTTACCTATACGAGGTGTACACTTAAGTTTCCAATTTCTAGGGATCCCCCCGAAGGGGGAACCCAATCTATAGTGGACGATCTTGTTGCCATCGAGGATGCGTTTCCAATTTCTAGGGATCCCCCCGAAGGGGGAACACCACGAGGTACCTGTCCCACAGGAAATTCTGCCGACCGTTTCCAATTTCTAGGGATCCCCCCGAAGGGGGAACTGGCCATGCCCACACTGGGCAGTCGCCTGTGAGTTGAGAGTTTCCAATTTCTAGGGATCCCCCCGAAGGGGGAACGTCTTTACTTATGTACACAAATGTATCTTCAAGGTCCTGTTTCCAATTTCTAGGGATCCCCCCGAAGGGGGAACAATTACAACTTCCCGCATGGCCAAGAGATCCATCGGGGTTTCCAATTTCTAGGGATCCCCCCGAAGGGGGAACGTGAAGTGATTTTGCCCGTAGATGTACTAAAACGGGCGGATTTAGTTTCCAATTTCTAGGGATCCCCCCGAAGGGGGAACTCCTGATGAAGTTCTGATACGCCCTCAAGATGCTGAGAACCTATAGTTTCCAATTTCTAGGGATCCCCCCGAAGGGGGAACGGTACTATTCTTCTACAGGTATGTGGACTAAGAA